>JBGTRS010000276.1:0-6415 GCA_041940665.1 Pyrinomonadaceae bacterium
ATCTTTGACGACGCCAACCACCGAAAGATCGGTATTCTCTGGATCAAAATAAATTCCGAAAACGGAATCCGTGAAGTCTGGCTTTATGACTTCCTGATCTTTGAAGATTTCCGCCGACAGGGTTTCGGCCGGAAATCCCTGAAACTTCTCGAAGAAAAAGCCGAAGAATTAAACGCCGATAAGATCTCACTGCACGTTTTCGGACATAATGCGGCGGCAATCGCACTCTACCGAACATACGGATTTCAAACTACCAATATCAATATGTCTAAATCTTTAAAATAAATAGTAATGCTATATGATACATTTCTGCTCGGAATTCCGCGTTTATAGACAGAAATTTTTTTTTCGGAGGATTTGCAAAAATGGCAGTTACAGAAATAGCTCCCGATCTTTATCGGATTTCGACATTCGTTCCCGATTTTAATCTGCAGTTCAATCAATTTCTATTCAAAGACGATGAACCGCTTTTGTTTCATACCGGAATGATCGGACTTTTTCCGGTTGTGCATGAAGAAGTCGCAAAGGTCATTGATCCCGCAACGATTCGCTGGATCGGATTCAGTCATTATGAAGCGGACGAATGCGGAGCTTTGAATCATTGGCTGGAAATTGCTCCGAATGCCGAAGCCGTCTGCAGTTTTGTCGGGGCGATGGTCAGCGTCAACGATTTTGCGAAGCGTCCGGCCCGCGGAATGGAGGATGGCGAAAGCTTCGAAACGGGCAAATATAAATTCCGGTTCATTCAAACGCCGCATGTCCCGCATTGCTGGGAAGCGGGAATGCTCTTTGAGGAAACCAACAAAACGCTTCTCTGCTCCGATCTTTTTACGCATTCGGGCGAAGTCGAAGCCTTTACATCGAACGATATTGTCGGCAGATTCAAGGATGATCTGATCGCCGGCGAGCAGACGCCTTTTGCCGGAGCTTATCCGTTTTCCGCCAAATCCGAAGTCCAGTTAAAGAAGATCGCCGCTCTCGAACCCGAAACGATCGCCGTTATGCACGGTTCGTCCTTTTCGGGAAACGGCAAACAAGCGATTGACGATCTGGCAACGGCGATGAAGGAAGTTTTGGGAAACTCCTGATTTGAGTAATCAATAGATTTTAACCGCAGAGACGCAGAGGACAATTTTAAAATTAACCTCTGCGTCTCTGTGTCTCTGCGGTGAAATCAAATTATCAAAACCGATAACGGTAGCCGAGGCGGAAACTTTTGCCCGCCCCGTCAATTCCCCAACTCGGATTGCGGTATTTTTGATCGAACATATTTTCAAACGACCAGAATATCCTGGATTGTTCGCTCAAGGAAAATCCGCCGCGTAAGTTGAGCAGAATATATGCGGGCAATTCGGTAAAAAGCGGAGCGGAATTTGCCGTTCCGAGGACGCGGTTCTGTACCTGAAGAAGCGTTTCGCCGGTCGGCAGAAGAATCGTTTCATCGCCGGTTCCGCAAACGCCGTCGGGATTATTGGTCAATCCGCGGACGCACGCCCCGCGTCGAAAAAAATTGGCGATTTGCGAACGCGAACGAGTTCCGCCGGTTCTTCTGTCGCCGAGATCGAGACTCGAAAGGCGGTCTTGTTTTTGAGCGAAGGCTGAATAAAATTCGATCCAGAAAGGCTTACCGAGCGGTTGATAACGAAGGCTCAAAAATCCGGTCGGCGGCGGCGTTCCGCCCTCGATGTTCGGCGGTTCGCCCGTTTCTCTATCTTCGGAACGGATAAATGTGTAATTCCCTTTGAACGTAAATTCATCCGTAATGCCGATCTCGGTCTCATATTCCAGACCGAAAAGTCTCGCCGAAGTGTAATTTGCCCGGACGAGAACGGGATTCGTCGCCGCCGCAACAAAAACCGCACCGTTCGAATTCTGAGCGATGATCTGTTCGTCGCCTAAGAATTGTCCGACCGCTCCCGGCGGCAGGATCAGAGTTTGTTTGGTGATCGTGTCCTCGAGATCGAGCAGAAAAAAGCTCAGTTCGGTATCGAACCGCTTGCGTTCGAAGCGAAAACCGATGTCGTAATTGTTGCTCATCTCCGAGCGTTGTTTTTCGACCGGAAGCCCGGTCGTCACGGCGTTATCGTCGGCGGTCGTGCCGATCTCTCCGTTCAGACGGCCGGCCGCGATGTGGTCAACTTCGTAGCCGTCGCCCGTAATTCCGAGCGTTCCGAGATCGGTCATACTCGGATAACGGAAACCGCGGCTGAAATTGGCAAAGACGCGAAGTTCATCGGTGATTGTCACAACTCCGCCGATGCGTCCCGAAAAGCTTCCCGTCCTGAGACTGTCATCCTGCCAGAGTGTCCGGCCGTTTACGATCGGCGAATCCTCTGCTTGAACGCGGTAATTCATCGCACTGTATCGCAAGGCTCCCGTTATTCTCAGACGATTCGGAATCGCTTCCCAGGCGTTTTGAATAAATAAACCGCCGGAATCGAACCTGGCTTCATCCGGCACACGCGAACGCGACGGCAAGGAAACGTCCGTCACGGGATCGTCGGAATGTGCGGGAGCGTTGACGGTTTCGTGATAAAAATCTCCGCCGAACGTGAAATTGTTGCGTTTCGGGAGTCTTTTATCCAAAAAGAAACTCAGTCCGGTGATGTTTGTTCTTTCGTATTGATTGCGGACTTCGGCAAGTGGATTTCCCTGTCCGCCCTGTGTTTGACGTTCCTCGCGTTGGCTGTTGAAGGAAACGGTAAATGAGCCGCTGTCAAAAAATCCCAAATTCTGTTTGACGTAACGGATGTAACCGAAATCGAGCATCAGATTGGCCAGATTGCTGATGAGGTTTCCGTTACCGCCCAATAGATCGTCAAAGCGTTTGCCGTCGTCCTGCTGAGAGCGTTTGTATTGAAAAATTATCTGCTGATCGTCTCTTGGGACATAATTGAAACGAAACGTGCCGCCGTATTGCGAAAATTCCGTGTCGGGATTGCGTTTGTAGAGAACGGTCGAGGGCAAACCTAAAAATCTGGTGACGGCTGAATGAGTATCTATTCCGCCGGCCGTTCGCAAAGTATTGACGCGGCGGGCGGAGATATTTAAGTATGCGTTCAGGCGAGTCGTGCCGTAACTGATAAGAGCCGAACCGCCCAGACTGCGGTCGGCACTATTGAAGACGGGACTGAACTCGCCGTGAAATTCGGGCGTATCGCTCGTCGCAAAATTGTTTTTCGTAATCATATTGACCGTTCCGCCGAGGGCATCCGAGCCGTATTGAGCGGAACTTGCCCCCCGCAAAATCTCGACCGATTGCAAACTCGTCGGTTCGTTCAAATTAAAAAACGTATTGATCCCGCCGCGTTGTCCGGCGTGCGTATACCGCACACCGTCAACATACATAACGACATTTTTGCCGGTTAAACCGCGGACAACGATCGCTCCGAGCGTCGGACTCGTCCGCTGAACGTTCAACCCGGCTTCTTCCGCTCCGGCCTGGGCTAAAACGGATGTCGCCCGCTCGACGAGTTCTTCGCCCGAAACTATGCTGACGGGTTGCGGAATCTGCCGGCGTTCGACCGTCGAGCCGACTTCCGCCGTTACGGTAAATTCAGTTGAATCCACACCGAGGATAATTTCCAGATTTTCGGCATTTTCCGCCGATGCTTGAACATCAACGTTTTTTGTTTCAAAACCTGCCGCCGAAATTTTTATTTGATACCGGCCTTCCGGCAAGTTCGTAAATTCAAATGCACCGTCTTTATTGCTGACGGTCGTGTTTCCACGCAAAGTGACGGTTGCTCCGACGATCGCCGCACCGTTTTGGTCTTTAACGACACCTTTGATCTGAGCCGAATTTTGAGCAAAGGCTGAAAGGGATAAACAAAAAATGAAGATTGAAAGAAAAACGGACTTAGTCATACATCTTAAAAATCTGGAGAGTTTTCTATTCAATGGGAACGGTGTATCTGAAATGTCTATGCAAAATCTTCATACGCCGCGTTTCCCGGTTTAAGGTCTTCGGCTTTTTCTTTTCTGCCGACCAATAACAAATAGGCGATCATTGCCGCACCGGTAGAAATTCCCGTTCCGTATTTTACCCAGGCCGGCAAACTCGAGGGAGAAAGAAATCCTTCGATGATTCCGGCTAAAACCAAAATTGCGGCACAACCGATCATCAAACGTACCGATTCCAACCCTTTTTTCTTCAAAGCATCCGCCCGGCTCAAATTTCCCGGATTGATGATCGCATAGCCGATGATCATTCCCGCACCGCCGGCAATGTATAGACAGAAAGTTTCGATAACGCCGTGTCCGACCACAAACGTTACAAGTGCATTTCCGAAAGCCGGATCGAGTTTATAACAGACTCCCAAAATCCCGCCGAAATGCATACCGTTAAACGCCAGCATAAACAAGCTTCCGATGCAAAAAAATACTCCCAGGGCGAAGGCCATCAAACTCACACGGATGTTGTGCGTAAAAAGAAATGCCGAATAAGTCTGGTTGGCTTCATTCAGCCCCAACCACCAGTAATTTTCACTTTGAACATCATATCGGACATCGCCGACACCTATCGCATCGGCAAAATTCAGATCGTTATAAACCAATATGAAGGCCAGAACGGCAAAAAAGGTTTCGACCGCAAATGCGGCGGCAATAAACTTCCAGTTTTTCCGAAAAGTTTGCGGAAATTCTTTGGCAAAAAAATCCCAGATCAGACTTATCCCGCGAGTTTTCGCCCGGTAGATTTTACCGTGTGAGCGGATGACGAGGCTGTTCAGATAATTGATGAGTTTGGCATCGCGGGTTTCCGCCCGGGCAATCGCCAGATCGGTCGCCGCCCGCCGGTAAAGCTCGCCGAGTTCGCGGACTTCCGCTCTCGGCAAGCCCCGCAAACCGCTGACGCCTTCCGTCTTGGCCAGAAGTTCTTCGAGCCTTTTCCAACTGTTTTTACGTTCACTTACAAATCTGTTCATATGGAGTTTATGAAAAAACTTTAGATCGAACTTCGAATGTTGATTTTCCGTAAGTTATTGAAATTATACATTGCGAATCCGAAATCTAAAATCTAAAATCTAACTTTACAAATGTCCGACGAAGCGAAAAAATTTCACGAAGAAGCCGCAATCGAAAAATCCTACGATCTGCAAACAACCAAACGGCTTTTCAGCTACTTAAAACCTTACTGGAAAATGATGTCGGTCGCTCTGGTTCTGACATTTTTGACCAATGTTCTGATAAGTCTCCAGCCCTTTTTTACCAAGATTGCGATCGATGATTTTATTCTCAAGAAACAAATCGAAGGAATCTGGCTTTTTGCCTTCGCATACTTTGCTCTGTTTCTGTTTCGGTTCCTGTTTTCATATATCCAGGAAATTCTCTTAAACATCATCGGACAAAAAATTATGTATGACCTGCGTTCGCAGATTTTTGCCAAACTCCAAAGATTGCAGGTTTCTTACTACGACAAAAACCCCGTCGGCCGGATCATCACGCGTTTGACGAGCGATGTGGATGCTCTCAACGAACTTTTTACATCGGGCGTCATCGAAGGTTTGGGCGATATGGTCATCATCATTGCCATCATCGGATTTATGTTCTGGCTCGATTGGAAACTGGCGATCGTCTCCTTGATCGTCGTGCCGCTTCTTTTCCTCGCCACAAACTGGTTTCGCAAACGAGCGAGAATCGGATTTGATAAAGTCCGCACGCGGATGGCCAAACTCAACGCCTTTTTGCAGGAACATATTTCGGGAGCTCAGACCGTCCAGCTTTTTAACGCCGAGAAAAAAGCCCGCCGGCGTTTTCACGACATCAATGACGATTACCGCGAGGCCAATATCGAAACGATTTATTATTACGCGATCTTTTATCCGATGGTCGAATTTATCGGCGTTCTCGGTATCGCCGTCATCATCTGGTTCGGCGGTTATCAGATCCTGACGGCAAATTCGGCGAGCGGAACGGCTTTAACAATCGGCACGGTCATCGCCTTTATTCAATACTCGCAACAGCTTTTTCAGCCGATCCGCAATCTCTCGGATAAATATAATGTCCTGCAAGCCGCCATCGTCGCATCGCACCGCGTTTTTCTTTTGCTTGACGAAGAGCTTGAGATCAAAACTCCGCAAAAACCGAAGATGCTCAAAAAAGCCTCCGGCAATATCGAATGGCCAGAATAGTCCATTAGCGTAGCCTCTTAACACCATAAAGGCAAAGGTCACGTAAAAGATAAGCAAGTATAGCATATGCCTTTTGAAGATGAGCCTTCTTAGTTGCTAGGAGCTTCCTTTGCGCGTAAGCCTTATTAGAATTGGAAAGAATATGACAACAGGAATAATCACAGATGGCCAAAAAACCACATAAGTACCAATTTTCTAAAGAAAATACAGATCGGGCCTCCAAAATGTAAACAACTGAGGTCTTGTCAATTGGACATTTTCTTTTGTACTAATGCTAACTTAAA
>JBGTRS010000277.1:0-3246 GCA_041940665.1 Pyrinomonadaceae bacterium
TTGCAAAATCCGCTTCGGTATAATTATAAGCGAAAGTATCGCCCCGAATCTTGCCGCTGGCTTTTGAACCCGATTTTGTTTGAGCCGAAGTCGAGAAACTCAAAGCCAAAAGCATTGTCGCCGAAATTATTAATAACCAAAATTTTCTGTTCATAATATTTTCCTTCAAAATGGATTGTAAAGAATACTCGAGTCTTGCGTTAAACATTTTAGTGGCCTTGCAAGACATTTCTGGTTTCTAATTTACCTTAAAACAAAAAAACCTTGCAAATTATTTCTAACCTGCAAGGCATAAGTTTTATTTATTGGAAATTGTAATGTGTTATTTTTTGCGTTCGATTCCGCCGATCTGAATGAGATTGTCACCCTTGATGTTGTTTTTCTCCATGACCATCTGATTATAGAGTTTTCGCATCTGCTGCATTTCTTCGGCGGCGGTTTTCGGTCCTTCCATTTCCGGTTTGTTCGGACGCTGCAAATCAACTTCGTTTAATTTCAAACCGTGATTGGTGCTTTCAAGAGCGACTTCCTTATCGCGGGCGAAAACTTCGTGACGGCCGTGTTCCTTATACCATTGAGCAACGGTTGCATTCTGGTGCATATGCTCGATGATGTTTCTCCAGCCGATTCCCGTGTTGTATGCACAGAAGGAAATTTCGCCTTCCTGTGTTCCATAAGGAATGATACACATTTCGGTGCGTCGGAAATCGTAGTTAAAGAGGTCTTGGAACCACATTCCGGCGATGAACAGGAAGTTCCACGGGTCTTGACGGCGGCGTTCGATGTCTTCCATCGTGCGTGAACCGTCAACCTTACCGTAATCTTTACCCGACAGACCGAATGATTTATCGAATTTCTTCAAAATTCCGCCCAAGGTCAAACTTTCCGGTGCTCCGTAAGGATTGTAGTTTTTCAAAAGTGCCAATCCCATCATCATATTCGAGAACCATTTGCCGCGAGCCGTGTCGGTGATATGTTTCATATCTTCGACGAGTCCGGGAATGTTCAGAAATTCGGGAACCGGAGCCATTTCTTTGGTTTCCTTGTTGATCATGACGGCCGTTCCGACACCGCAGTTCGGGTGACAGCCGCAGGAAACTTGTCCCCAATCGGCTTCGGGACCGTGAACAAGATCAGCAAAGTCCGCAAATGCTCCCATTAAGGAAAGCGGGAACCAATCGCGGGTCGGTTCGGTAATTCCGACCTGTTTCTGAACGTCTTGAGCGAGGTGCGACAAGGTATAACGCTGTTGCAGACGACGTTTTTCGGTAATATGTTCGTCACGTCCGGTGAACGAAACGGGTTGAAATGACACAAATGAAATTTTCTTCGGATTGTCGAGGGCAAAGCGGACGATCGAACCGACCTGGTCATTGTTGATGCCGTTGACGAGAGTTGTAACGAGAACAATATCAACGCCTGCTTCATGCAGGTTATTGATCGCTCTGAGTTTTACATCGAAAAGATTTCCGACCTGTCTGTGCGAGTTGGCATCGTTGCCGATTCCGTCGAACTGCAGATAAACAAATCGAAGACCGGCTTCGGCAGCTTCGCGGCAGAATTCTTTTGATTTGGCAAACTCGATTCCGTTGGTTGCCGCTTGCACTGAGTTATAACCGACTTTGCGTGCATACCGAATTGCTTCAATAAAATGCGGGGAAAGCGTCGGTTCTCCGCCCGAATACTGAACCGACATCTGACGACGCGGTTTGATGGAGATCGCATTGTCAAGGATTTCCTTCACATCTTCCATCGAAAGCTCGTGAACGAATCCGACCTGGTTTGCGTCCATAAAACACGGGTCGCACATCATATTACAGCGGTTCGTCAAGTCAACCGTCAAAACCGCACCGCGTCCGTATTTGATCGTTGATGAACCGTGATTGTGCAGTTTCTCATCATTATGAGCACGCATATCACGGCCGGGGAAGTTGGCTTCAATATGCTTTAAGAAGTTTGAATCGATCGCCATCAAATCTTCAAAATGCCCGTGCTTCGGACAATCTTTGATCATCCAGACCTGTCCGTCGCGTTCGATAATCTCGGCTTTGATCTCGCCGACCTTTTCGTTGACAAGAATCGAAACATCCTTTTCACCGCTTAAAATTTCCTCGCGTGCCTCTATGACACAGTTCGGACAAAGCGAATCGGTCTTTCGCGGAAAACCGAGCGTCGGCTTGGTCTTTTGCCAAGATTTCAGAAGCGGTTTGTCCGACCATTTCGGTGTAAACGAAGGGTTCGGCTTGTATTTGTTGACTGAACGGATCGCCCCAAAAGCTCCTTTAGCAATGTATGTCAGTCCTTTTTCAAAATGTTTAATTGGTCGCATATAATCTCATTCTCCAGTAAATAAAACCTAAAAATATAAAATACTCGCTCTTTATCACACAAATCTTCGCTTTTATAGAAATTAAAGCTTGATTTTGAATTATTATTTGGTTTGTGTTGGGTCGAGCGTCTAAAAAAATCAAGACTTTATTCTATAGGGCAAGTTTTGTGCCACCGATATTTGATTCTGTAAGTTGTTGTAACCATTGGGTATGTAGTACAAAAGTTATAATTTCTTAGATGAATTTAAGTGTGTCCAAGTGATACGTGAGAGTTGTTTTACAATCTTGTGGGTTAATATGACACGGCAGTTTATACGGTTTGCTGTATTAGTGATCAAAAAGCAAGTTAATACAAAAAATAAATCACTAATTGAGGCGGCGTTAAGCTACTGCTTAAAAATAAATTCACAAGTGGAAAACTTTTTTACCTATGTAAACATTGGACTTTTAATGCGAATAGAGACTGAGGTGTTTAAGTTTTGGAACAATGTTCACCTCTCGTTCGCCTTTAAGCACATAATTAAATGATAACTTGAAGAAATCATATTAAAATGTTGTGAACAAAATAGTTAGGCTGAATAAAGTTTTCCTTTACTTATCAAAAACTATTATGTAACATTCAAATCACCTTGAAAAATTAGGTAAATCTAATAAAAAATTTCAAAAAAATAAAAACCTCCGAACTTGCATTTTTATTGTTTGGATTCACAACAAAGAAATAAGTTGTAAAAGTAGTTTACGAGCTATTTATATGGATATTTATGCCAATACGCTTTGGAACATCCGGCTGGAGAGCAATAATTGCCGATGAGTTCACATATCAGAGAGTTAAAATTGTTACCGAAGCAATTTGCAGTTATTTGAAAGAAAGTTCAAGTGAAGCAACGCAGACACTAGTTGTCGGACACGACTCGCG
>JBGTRS010000277.1:3256-6381 GCA_041940665.1 Pyrinomonadaceae bacterium
GTGAAACAGCAGATGCAATTGACTATTACGAAAAACGCGGCAATCTCATCCGGATTAATGGCGAACAAGGCATTGATGAAGTTGCTGCGGAAATTGCAAAAGGAAAAGGTTTTCGGGTTCTGCTTTGCGAAAAACCCACACCGACACCGACGATCTCGCATACGATCAGAGATAAAAAAGCGGTCGGTGGAATAAACTTTACGGCTTCGCATAATCCGCCGGAATACCAAGGGATTAAATTTTCGACAGCGGACGGTGCTCCGGCTTTACCGGAAATAACAAAGCGGGTCGAAGAAATTATTGAAAATACGCCGGATTTAGAAGATGAAGAAGGCGGCGGAATAGAAAGATTTGATGCACGTCCGGAATATCTGGACGATTTGAAAACTAAAATTGATTTTGACCTGATTTCCCGGTCCAAAGGCAGATACGCTTACGACGCGCTTTGGGGCACAGGGCGTGGATATTTAGATAAAATTTTACGGGATTACGGTCTGGAAGTTGAAACACTTCACGATTGGCGGGATGTCACATTCGGCGGAATGTCGCCCGAACCGGGCGAAAAACAGCTTCAAGGACTCGTCGAAAAGGTCAAATCAGAAGACTTAACGCTCGGTCTTTCCACCGACGGCGACGGCGACAGATTCGGCGTAATTGATAAAGGCGGCGAGTTTATTACGGCAAATCAATTGATCACGCTTTTGTCGGATTATTTGATCGAAAGCCGCGGCTGGAAAAAGGGAATTGCCAGGTCGGTCGCCACGACAAATTTAGTTGACCGCGTCGCCGAGCATCACGGAGTTGATCTACACGAAACACCCGTTGGATTCAAATTCATCGGCGAATTGATAAACAAAGACGAAATAGTTTTAGGCGGTGAAGAATCCGCCGGTCTTTCAATCAGAGGGCATTACCCGGAAAAAGACGGCATTCTGGCTTGTCTGTTGGCGGCCGAAGCCGTTGCCGCTCGCGGAAAAAGTTTAACCGAACAGTTAGACGATTTGAAAAACCGCATCGGGAATCTCGAATCGGGCCGAATCGGTGTCCGTTTGACCGAGAAAATAGCCCAGAACCTGCAGGAAATCCTGTCCCGCGACCCGTCGGAGATCGGCGGTCGTAAGATTGAAAATATAAAGCGTATAGACGGCGTGAAATTCTTATTTGCCGATGGAAGTTGGATGCTCATGCGTCCTTCCGGAACCGAGCCGCTTGTAAGAATTTACGCTGAAACCGAAAATAAACAAGACTTGGAGGTGTTACTTGAACAAGGTCGCAACTACTTATTGGGATAATCTGACAGCCGTTTCGATAGCGAAGAAAACCCGCTCGAATCCGGCCGTCCGAAGTACTGGTAAAACTCCACAATGGTTTATTTTTACAATCATCGTTTCGATAACTTTTATGTTGTGTTTAGCAGTCAATTTCCGTGCTTTTTCGGATTTACAAGGTCACACGGCCGAATATCAGGAATTAAATGCGGAAATTGAAACTTTGACAACCGGAAACCTGATCCTACAGGAGGAAATACAGAATCTGAAAAGCGATTCACGAACGATCGAGCGTGAAGCACGCAAGATCGGAATGAGTCGTCCGAATGAAAAAATTCTTGTGCCGATCATTAAATAGCGGAGAATTTGATTTTCAGCACAAAAAACCTGCCCGTTAAATCCGCCTTTTGCCTATCCGCTCCGCTTTGCCTACAGAATAAACCATCCGTTAATTTCGCGGCTTATGTTTCCCGAGCATAAGCCGCACTTCTTTCTTTAAAAGAATAAATCCCGACTTTAACATTTCAAATGGCTTTGCCTATAAAGTAACTAATTCGTGATAGATTATAGGCAAATTTGGACTTTAGGGGCAAAGTTTGATGGAAAAACGAATACCTGTTTCACGGTTGAAACAGGTATTTTTGTATTCAAGAAAATTATTTTTGCTTAAATTAGCACTTTAAAAAGTAAACACTTTTCGCTCTTTTTGTATTCACATTATTTCACCCTATCTAAACCTACATTTATAACCGCTTATAATTCAGTTATTTGCAAACTAAACTTGGCTAATTAAAACTGAGTTTGAGTGAATACGATAATTTACAAATTGAAAAGCAAGTGTTTAGACGCTTCAAAGAAAGCATTACGCTGTGTTTAGGGGTTGATTTAAAAATTAAATCATCGTAAAATTAAGCTGTTTGAAAAAGAGTGGGCTGTAAAAGTTAATTTTATTATAATTTGGCGATTACAATTTCAACTTTTACAGCCACCTGTAGTGTGATTATTACTCCTAAATCCTACCACACTACCGCTCCATTTTCAACCTGATATAAGAAATTCCTATGATCGAGGTGTATTTAAATGTCGGAAGAAAATAACAGCAAAAAAAGACTACCAAGAGGTACAAAACCACCAAAGATTGCCTTAGACGAAGCAGTTAGAGCAACTTTGGAATTTTATGAACGAGCAGCTGGAGACGCATCTAAAGACGCTCTTGCACAAGTTATGGGGCATTCGCCATCTAGTAGTGCTTTTCAGATGAAAGTTGCAACAATGACGAATTTTAATCTTATAAAGCAGGAGAACGGACAAGTTTCCCTGACTGAAATAGGAACAAGCATAGTTGCACCAAAAACTCCAAATGAAAAGAATCTCGCGTTAAAAGACGCGTTTCTCAGCATAGAAATTTTTGAATCGGTTTACAGCAATTATTCAGGTAAACTTTTGCCACAAGATGAGTTTTTAATTAACTCTTTTATTGATTATGTCCCAAAGAAAGTCGCTGAAAAGTGGATGGAAAGTTTTAAAGTATCAGCAAAATTTGCAAATTTGCTTATTGAACGCTCTGAAGGAAAATATCAAGTTGTAACCGATGTAACTAATTTAAATGGACGTGAAGAAAATTTAGAAAAGGAAAAAGAAACTGAAGAAAATACAGTTTTAGAAAGTCCTGCCCAACCAATAAAAGTAGTTTCATCTACTGAAAACCAAATGCCATCGTCAAAGAGTCATTACGAATTCTTAATTGATATTTTGGATGCTGATATGGAAGACGAAGAAAAAAATGCGGTGTGGACATTGATTCGTTATCTAAAAGAAAAGGAGGCGGGTAACAGATAAGAAAAATATAAAACTTAA
>JBGTRS010000278.1:0-6377 GCA_041940665.1 Pyrinomonadaceae bacterium
GCAAACGGCTCGTTTGCACAAATGCGGCAGCATTTGAAAAAGTCTGTGCAGGATCAACTTGAATTTATGCCAGTCATTTTCGCGTTTTTACAAACGCGTGCAAACGAGCCGTTTGCGTTCCCAGGTTATGTTATGAAAATTATTGCTTTTAAAGAAAAAACGGAAAATAAAACTTACCGCATCGGCAGTTTAATTTCCGAAACCGAAATCATTGATCTCACATCCATTTCGGAAAGAGAAAACTTAACAGCGAACGAAATAAACGATTGTTTAAATTTTGAAAATGATTTTTTTGAAAAAGCCGAATCAGCGGTTGAAAAAGGCGGACTTCCGAAACTTCAAAAAGCGGATGTAAAGGTCTGTCCGCCGGTTCCCGCACCGGAAAAGATCATCTGCATCGGTCTCAATTACCGCGATCACGCTGAAGAAAGCGGAATGGAAATTCCGACAACGCCGGTCATTTTTTCAAAATTTCCAAGCTGTATAATCGGGGCGGACGAGCCGATTATTTCGCCCGAGGGAAGCGAACAGGTTGATTTCGAAGCGGAACTCGCCATTGTCATCGGCCGCACCGCCAAAAATGTTTTAAAAGAAGAGGCGTTGGAATATGTTCTCGGCTACACAAATTTCAATGATGTTTCGGCAAGAGATTTTCAATTTGCCGACGGGCAATGGCAACGCGGAAAATCCTGCGATACATTTGCCCCCGTCGGTGAATTTATTGCCACGAAAGACGAGATCGAAGACCCGCATAATTTGCGGATTCAATTTCGCTTGAACGGCGAAACTCTGCAAAATTCTAATACAAAGGAACTGATCTTTCAGATTCCCGAACTCGTCGAATTTCTGTCGCGTTCTATTACGTTAAAACCCGGTGACATCATTGCTACGGGAACACCGCCCGGCGTCGGCTTTGCCCGCAGGCCGCCCGTTTTTATGAAAGATGGAGATATTGCGGAAGTCGAGATCGAGGGACTTGGAATTTTAAGAAATCAGGTGATAGGAAAAAAGTGATAGGTGATAGGTAAGATTCATCCGTGTCAGTAGCCCGACCGTCAGGGAGCGGCTTATCTGTTGAAACTCCTTAATGAGTATGTTACGTTCCAAGCCTTTCCTGACGGTCGGGCTACTGACACAAACAACTATCACATAGATAATTATGTTTGAACTAAAAGACAAGATCGCTCTCGTCACGGGAGCCGCTTCCGGCATCGGCGAAGCTATTGCCAAGACTCTGGCACAGGCGAACGCTTTTGTTTATGTTGCCGATCTGGACGAAGAAAACGGGAACCGCGTCGCCGAAGAGATCGGGAACGGAAAAGCCGAATTCGTAAAATTAAACGTCGCCGAAAAAACGGAATGCGAAAGCGTGGCGGAAAAAGTTCTGGCGGAAAAAGGCAAACTCGATATTCTCGTCAACAACGCCGGAATCGGACATGTCGGCACGATCCTGGAAACTTCGGAAGATGATCTGGAAAGACTTTTTACCGTCAATGTCCGCGGGGTTTTTTCATTGACGAAGGCGTTTCTGCCTTCGATGATCGAGCAGAAATACGGCGTGATCATCAATCTCGCCTCGATCGGCGGAGTTGTCGCCATCAAAGACCGCCTCGCCTATTGCACCAGCAAATTTGCCGTCGTCGGTTTTACCAAAGCACTCGCCCTCGACCACGCCTTGCAGGGCATCCGGGCAAACGCCGTCTGCCCGGGACGAGTCGAAACGCCGTTCGTCAAAAAACGCATTTCGGAATATCCCGATCCCGAAAAAGCTTACAGAGAAATGGCTTCAACCCAAGCGGTCGGCCGAATGGCGACGCCCGAAGAAATTGCCGCCGCGGTGCTTTATCTTTCAAGCGACGAAGCCGCCTTCGTCACCGGAACGGCATTTGAAATTGACGGCGGATTTGCGGTCGGAAAATAACTCATATCTGTAATAACCATTTCGAGAGATAATTCGACGGCAAATTTTTCGGTCAAAGAAATTTAACCACGAAAGAACACGAAATATACGAAACTGCTTTTAAGTTAAAACATATTTCGTGCCAATTCGTGTATATTTCGTGTCCTTTCGAAGTTTAAAAAAACTTGCAATTCAATACTTTCCTTCAACTCCAATAATTACGATCGAGCGAACGGTAATTGATCGCTTCGCTGATGTGCGTTGCCTCGATGTTCTGGCTTGCGTCGAGATCGGCGATCGTCCTTGCGACTTTTAAAATCCGGTCGTGAGCTCGTGCCGAAAGCCCTTGTTTGAGCATCGCCCGTTCGAGAAGCGTTTCGCTTTCCGCGTCCAATTCGCAGAATTTTCGGATATGGCTTGTTTGCATCGCCGAGTTTGAAAAAATTCCTTCGCCCGCGAATCTTTCGAGTTGGATCTTTCTTGTCTTTATGACTCTTTTTCGAATTTCTTCGCTGGAGTCGCCTTCGGGCGTTCCGCGTCCGCGGAGTTCCTTGAATTCGACCGCCGGAACGTCGATATGGATGTCTATTCTGTCCATCAAAGGTCCCGAGATTTTGCCGACGTAGCGTTGAATCTGAAACGGCGAACATTTGCATTCTCTCGAACTTCCGAAATATCCGCACGGGCAAGGGTTCATCGAAGCGACCAAAGTAAAACTCGCCGGAAAAGTCAAAGATAAAGCCGCTCGCGAGATCGTCACTTCCTTGTCTTCAAGCGGCTGACGCAAGACTTCCAACGCACTCCGGTCAAATTCGGGCAGTTCGTCCAAAAACAAAACGCCGAGATGAGCTAAGGACACTTCGCCCGGTTTCGGGATCGAACCGCCGCCGATCAAACCCGCTTGCGAGATGGTGTGATGCGGGTTGCGGAATTGCCTTGTTTTGACCAAACCGTTTTTATCGGTCAAACCGGCGACCGAATGGATTTTGGTGATCTCCAGAGATTCGTCGAATTCCAGGGGCGGTAAGATCGTCGGAAGACGTTTCGCCAGCATCGTCTTGCCGGAGCCCGGCGGGCCAATCAGAAGGATATTATGACCGCCGGCGGACGCGACTTCCAGAGCCCGTTTAGCCGAGGTCTGACCGCGAACTTCGTTGAAATTCAAAGAGTATTTATTATCATTTTGATTCAGAAGTTCGATGTCGAGTTCGAGCGGTTTGACATACGGCACGTGATTTTTTATCAATACCTGACAGATCTCGACCGCTTCGCGTAGATCCTTGATCGGATAGACATTGACGCCTTTGACGACCGCCGCTTCCGGGGCGTTCTCTTCAGGGATGAGCAGATTTTTGATGCCCTCTTCTCTCGCTCTAAGAGCGATGGACAACGCCCCGCGAACGGGACGCACGCGGCCGTCCAGAGACAATTCGCCAATGCTCAGAACGTCCGCCAGATTTTCCGTGTTGCCGAGATCGCCGTTCGCTCCGAGAATTCCGAGGGCGATCGGCAGATCGAAACTCGCTCCTTCCTTGCGGACATCCGCCGGAGCCAGGTTGATCGTCGTTTTATGAAACGGGAAAAAGAAGGAACTGTTCTGGATCGCCGCCCGGATGCGTTCCCTTGATTCACGCACGGCGGTATCGGGAAGTCCGACGATGATCACGGGCGGAGCGAGATCGGCTTCGCCGGAAACGGGTTGGAGATTGACTTCGATGTCAACGATTAAAGCGTCAATGCCATAGACTGCGGAAGATTGGGTAAGGAATAGCATAATTTCACTCGAAAAGTTTTCAAATTTTGGGACTGACAAGTTTATACCAGAATTTTGCGAAATTTGGCAATAAAATTTCCAAAAAAACGATTCATAAATTTTCAAAACCTGTGCGAGAAATTTAACGGAAAAAGTGATTTATTTTTTCTGAACACATACGCGAAGCATCTTCGCTCCTTTTTCGCCTTCGAGAAAGTATTCCGTACGGGCCGGCAAAACAAAGCAATCGTTTTTCGTTAGAGAATAATTCAAACCGTCTCTATCGGAGAGTTTCAGATTTCCGTCCAAAATAAAAAAGAACAAAAATTCGTCGGAATGATTTAGCGAAAACTCAAAATCGGAAACCGCCGTTAATTTGCTGACATCAGCCAAACCGTCCGTCGCATCGGAAATTCCCGTGTTCGATTTTTGAAGACCTTCAACCTCCGATGCTTGCCAAACATCGTTTTCGGCGGAGTGATGAACAAATTTCTGCCCTGAGAAAATCCTCTCGGGAGCAAAGTTTTCATTCGGGAGAGTAATTTCGTATTCGGCAAAGGTTTCGTGAACGGCGGGCGAAGCGATTTCCAGAACTTCAAAATTATCCGAGCATTCCAGAACGCGATGACGGATTTCCGAAGGTTGCAAGACGCATCCGCCCGAATGCATTTTGAACGGCTCGCCCTGATCTTCATAGACGAGTTTTGCCCAGCCCGCAAGACAGTAGATCATCTGAAAACGGATTTCGTGAAAATGCACGTAATCGGGAACTTCGCCGCCTTTTTTGATGCGTATGTGCGAGGCGATAAAACGTCCGCCAAGGCGATCCGGAATGAGATCGCGATATTCCATTCCCGCCCGTCCGCGGTGCCATAAACTTTTTTTATCAAATCTTGTTAAAACAAACTCGTCTGTATTCTCGGTAAATTCTTTTGGCGGATCATTGAGAACAAAATCTGCAATCTCATCCGTTTCTTTCAAATGCAAAATTTTTCCGTGTCCCGAAATAACGGCCAGCGTCGGAGCGTCCGCCGGTGAGATCATCTCCAAACGAAATCCGAGTTTTCCGGTGAAAAACACAAGCGTTTCGTCGAGATTTCGGCATTGAATAAGGATTGATTCAGATTTTTCATTCTGCATAACAAATCCTGTATGGGCAACGGCAAATCCCAAGCCCATGAGCCGTTAGAAGAAAAAAATGTCCTAAATTCGAAATCTGCAAAACATTGCGAAATTTTCGCTTCGCTCATGGGCAAGGACAAGCCGTTGCCCCTACATTATTTTTGCGTTGTCTTTATCTTTTCGGCAAGCTCTTCTCTGGCAAGCAATTTCTGTTCGCCGGTTTTCAGGTTTTTGAGCGTCACCTTGTTTTCCGCGAGTTCCGTTTCGCCCAAAACGCAGACGAACGGAGCATTGATCTGGTCGGCGTATTTGAATTGCTTGCCGAGTTTGTCGGCCTCCGGATAAACGATCACCCGTAGATCGTTTCGGCGGAGTTCGTTTGCCAATTTCAAAGATTCTCCGGCCGTTTCTTCATTCCAGAGCGTTACGAGAACATCCGCCGCATTTGCGGTCAGATCGTCGGGAAACATCCCGCGTTCTTCCATCACAAAGAGAATCCGTTCGAGTCCTAAGCTAAAACCGACCGCCGGAATTTCTTCCTTGCCGAACATTCCGATCAGACCGTCGTAGCGTCCGCCGCCGGCGATACTGCCCTGAAAATCGGGCGTCGTTACTTCAAAAATCGCACCCGTGTAGTAGGAAAGACCGCGGGCGAGACTTTCGTCAACCTTGATGTGATTCCGCACCGGCAGATGTTCGGTAAGACGGATGATCTCGCGGAGTTCTTTTTTGGCCTGCCAGTAGGAAGCGAGATTCTCGTTTTTCTCGGCGAATTCGTCCGCCGGTGTCGAGGTTTCGCTCAAGATTTTCAAATTGTATTCAAAATTATTCGTCGCTTCATTGAGGAGGCTGACCTGATTTTCGATCTGATGCGTGATCGTGCGGACGCTTTCTTCTTTGATCCCGCTTGCCAAAAGCTCTTTTCTGATGCCGTTTAAACCGATCTTGTCGAGTTTATCAATGATGACGAGAACCTGCGAACGCTTTTCTTCGGGAATTTCGGCGACTTCCATCATCCCGAAAAGGATATTGCGGTTGTTGATGCGGATCGTAAAATCCTTAAAACCGAGGCGGGTTAAGATCTCGCCGACGGCCGAACATAATTCGGCTTCGACGAGCATCGCTGTTGAGCCGATCGCATCAACATCGCATTGGTAGAATTCGCGGTATCTTCCGCGTGCGGGACGGTCGGCCCGCCAGACGGGTTGGATCTGATAGCGTTTGAAAAATTTCGGGAGTTCGTGACGATAGTTGGCGACGACTCTCGCTAAAGGCACGGTCAGATCGTAACGCAGGGCGAGATCGGTCAGTTCATTTTCATTTTTTATCTTTCCTTCGCTCAGTTCACCGGCCAGTTTCTCGCCGCGTTTGAGAATTTTGAACATCAGTTGATCGCCTTCTTCGCCGTATTTATTGGTCAGCGTCGAAAGGTTTTCGATCGAAGGCGTCTCGAGCGGCTCGAAGCCGTATTTTTCGTAAACTTCGCGGATGATGCCGATGACGTAATTACGCTTGCGAATTTCGTCGGGCAAAAAATCACGCATCCCACGGGCCGGGTTTGTATTACTCATAAATAATTTTTGTCCACAGATGAACACTGAT
>JBGTRS010000279.1:0-6369 GCA_041940665.1 Pyrinomonadaceae bacterium
CGCTGGCGCTCGATGACCCCCTCGCCGGGTTCGCGTCCGCTCGCCGCGATGCGGGCGGCGTCGATGAGCGCGTCGGTGATGCCCTTGTGGGCCGAGCTGACCACCACCGGGCGTTGGTCGAGGCGATCGCGGACGATGTCCAGAACCTTGACGAGTTCCGTATCATTGCCCATCGGCATCAAAAGAATTTTTTCGCTCGTTAAGTTTTGGTGAATTATACCGCTGGCGTGAGCCGATGATAATGCGGCGGCTATTTGCCGGGCGAGGCGGACGGCCCGCTCGATTTCAAACGCACCTTCGCGTTTGATCGCTTCCTTTAAGTTCAAACCGAGGGCATCCTCCATCACGATAAAGACCGTTCCTTCCTCCGTTTTGCCGAAATCCGTTACATTTAAGATGTTCGGGTGCGAAAGTTTTGAGATCGTGCGGGCTTCAGCCGAAAAACGCTCGACGATATTTTCGTCCACGGAAAGTGCCGGTGAGAGTATTTTGATCGTTACGGGTTTCTCCATCAAAAGATGCGTTCCGCGATAGGTATTGCCAAATTCGGTTTCCCGTATAATTTCCTCGATTTCGTATTTGTCCGCTAAGACTTTTCCTGTAAATTCATCAGCCATTATAGTTTTATCCTGTCAGGTTTTTATAAATGTTTAATAACCATTATACGCCATAAATCTTTTTTTTGATTCATTATTTTAACAGATAGTTGCAGTTCCCGCGAGATTTAACTTTAAAGTAAACTTGCGGATGAAGTTTCACTTAAAAACTCCATCCGCAAAGTTCGTTTTCCTTCTTTATAATTATAAGGTCGGTGTCGGAACTTTCAAGAAGACGATGAGCAGTGCAAACAGCACGAGTGATTCGATCAGAGCCAGTGCAATAATCATCAGAGTTTGCACGGTTCCGGCCGCCCCCGGATTGCGAGCCGCACCTTCCGCACCTTTTGAGCCGACGATACCTTGTCCGATACCGGCAAGTCCGGCCGCCAAACCGAAACCGAGAACCGCTAAACCGGTTCCCATACTAACACCCGGATTACCGGCATCTGCCGCCGCCGGCGGAGCTTGTGCCAAAACCGAAACTGCCGTTAAGGCCATTGCCAAAACAGCAAAAAATACGAATTTTAATTTTCTCATTTTATTTTTAGTTCTCCTAAATTTTTATATTTTATTTTTTCTCAAGAAGACCAAAAATCAAGAAAATGCTGTTTAAAAAAAATCTGCGGCTTGTTATGATTTCGCCTCGCTTCCGGTATGCACACGATTTATACTCCCGTAGAGTCGCGGCTCCTGTTGCGTGCGGGCATATCCGATATAAAATGCAAATTTTTTCTAAATTTGTCTTTCTTTTTTTTCAGTCTTCTCCAATTTGAAAACTTTATTTTCAAAAACTTTTTATGTTCCAAAATTCAAACCATCTGAAATTTGGAATCCTAAATCTGAAATCTGCCTTTTTATGCAGTTGCAACCGCCGTTTCTTCCTTGGCGTGAGCTTCATCGTGATGATGCTCGTCGTGCGGCGGATGCGAAACTTCGCTGATGTAGATCATCGAAAGCAATGTAAATACGAGCGTTTGCACGAACGCCACAAATAACGCCAGAGGCATAATCAACACGGGCAGAAAATACTGCGTAAACGGTGCATAAAGACTCGAAATCTGCATGGCGATCTGTTCATCGGCGAACATATTGGCAAACAGACGCACCGCCAATGTCAACGGGCGGATCAGATTACTGATAAGTTCGATCCCGAAGATCAGAGGCGTGATGATCAAGGTCATCAAAAGCGGCAGTTTCGGTCCGGCAAAGTGAGCCAGATGATTGATCAAACCATTTTCGCTGATGCCGACATAGTTGTAATAAATAAACGATGTCAGACCGAGTGCAAATGTTACGTTGATATGAGCGGTCGGCGACATAAACAAAGGGAAGAGTCCCATCAGGTTTGAAACCAAAACCAAAACCGCAAATGTCGCCACCACCGGAAAATACTTGAATCCGTGTTCACCGACGGCACTAATTAAAAGGTCTTTGACCGCCAAAAATCCGGCTTCGAGCGTCAACTGTCCGCCTTTCGGGTCGTCCTCGGAAAGCTTGCCCTTAAAGATCCAGATCAAAACGATCGAAAGGATGCAGGCGATAACGAACATTATCGTGTACCAGGGCACAGCCGATTCGGGTGAATATTCACCGAAAACCGCCTCCGGTGTAATTTCCAGACCGATCTTATCGAACAACCAAACCCAGGTTGGACGGGTAAATGCCATCTGAAATTCATGAACCGGCTTACCGATATAATGATTTACAAACTCTACGACCAGCGGCGTATGATGACCTCCGCCTTCAGCAAATAAAAACATTTCTTAAAATATCCTTGTTAAAATTACTTTTTATTAGATAAAAAAATACGTATCAAACCTTCAATAACCACCGCAAAAGCGAAACTTGCCAATCCTAAAATGACCGCCGCAACCGAAACCGTTTTGGTCAGATAGATAAATAATAAGATCAGCCCGAATATGAAATACCGCAAGATATATCGGGTTCCCGAAAATCTTTCCTGTTCGCCGCTGGCGACCTTTTCAAAAACGACCCGGAGCGAATGTTTGAGCCAAAAATAATTGACAAAAGAAAGTATTCCGCCGAAAACGACGCCGAGTCCGAATTGCCGGGAAACGAATACGAATCCATAAATACTTCCCAAAACGGTAACCAATCCCATCAGAAACAAAATCCGCCCGTGCGAGATTTCCTTGATGTTTTCGGTTTCAAAATCTTTAGATTCGGTTTCTTCGCTCATTGCGAAACAAGCATTTTATAAGTTTAATACGGAAAATTCAAAGGTCGAAAACGGTTTAAACCGTAGTTTGTGCAATTTTTCTCAAAATCTTTATTCGTGAAAAGGTTTTTCCGGTACTTCCAATAAATCATCGGCTTTATTTTCAGACGTTTCAACAAATTCTTTTTCGGAAAATTCCGGCTTTTGTTCAACTTTTTCCTCTTCCGGAAGTTGCCCGATCCGATCTTTAGCTTTTAGTTCGTTCTCAACCGGCTTTTCTTCAGCGAGAACTTCCGGTTTTTCTGCCTCATCCCTTGTTTTTTCTTCCGGAACAGGCAAATTTGAACGTAGGGAAACCTTCTCAAAATCATTCGGTTTCGGATTGACGATATTTGAAGTTATCCGGAAAAACTGCACAAACCCGATGATCGCCCCCAAAATAATGCCGATGACGATGCCCCAGGGTGAGGTCGGCAGGATCAGATCAACAAACCAGCCGATGATCATCATGATGACGATCGCTCCGAAAAGAGCGATGGCCGCCGACCAGGCCATTCCCGAATTGCGAATTGATTCCAATTTTGAAACGGGAATATAATCTTTCGGCGAAACCTGTGCCTGCTCGGCATTTTCGGAAACTTTGGATTCTTCCTGCCCTTGAGTTACAACCGTCTCGCCCCCTTCAACCGGTTGAACCTGCCGGATTTCCGCTTCCGTCCTCGCTTTTGACTCCTCTATTGCTTTTTCTTTCTGCCGAAGCGACGCTTCCAGCTCCCTTTCTTTTTCGATCCTCAACTCTTCTTCGAGCTCACGCAGTTTTTTCTCAAGCTCGGACATTCTGGAGGTTTCGGCGGATTCTTCGATCTTTGTTTCCTTATCCGGCTCGTCAATTCTTTCGGCAACGGGCTGACCGATCGGATGATCTATTTCGAACGGTTTGACGGGTTCCGATCTCGGCGGTTCGGTTTCGGTCTTGATGGCTTCGGCGGGCGGTTCATCAAAAATTTCGATGGCGGTTTTGATCTCTTCGATCGTTTCGATCTCCTCGACCGTTTCGACCTTTTCTTCGGTTCTGATTTCGGGGGTTTTGACGGCTTCTTCCGGGTCGGCTTTTATTTGATCGGCGGCGGAACTTTCCTCCTGTTCGCCGCTTGCTTCGGGCGATTTTTCTTCCTTTTTTTCAGTTGTTTCGTCTTCATCGAAAAGACTTTTGATCATACCCAATTCTCCCGTGTCAGATAATTTTTCGGAACATCAAATAATAAACCTTTTCGCGAATGTTGCAAAGAGTTATGGATAAAACAGACGTGCGTGCACCAGCAATTTTTTCCGCCGTCAATTTTATCTAATTCGGCTTGCCTTTCGTTCGCTTTCCACAATTCCGCAAAATCATATTCAAAATCTTCGAGAGACGCAAATTTATCCAGCAACTCGCAAGCCCGCACATCGCCGTTGTAATCAATGACGGCAACCGTTTCGCCCGCCGTGCAGGGAAACTTCCATTCCGTTTTTTCGGCAAAATTCGCGTGCTGATGACGGTAATGTGTCATGATCGTTCCGACATAGGCGACGGATTTGATAAATCTTTTTGAAACGTCATCATCGGCAAACATTCTCTCCGCATATCTTTTCGTCAGATCCGCGGCGTGTCTGTATATTCCCGGCAAGGCTTCCGCCGGAACTTCTTTGATCGCATCGCCGGCCTTTGTTTCGCCGCGAATGATGTTGAAATATTGCCCGTCGAGCTTAAAATTTTCCCACAAAAATTCGGAAAGTTTTTCGATCTCCGTATAATTTTCCGCACAGATGACCGTGTTCACATTTAAGCGAAAGCGGTCTTTGAATTTTTCTTTCAAAGGATAGAGATATTCGATGCAGTCGAGCGTTTTTTCCCAATTTTTCGGCACGCCGCGAATTTTATCGTGCGTTTTGCCGTAACCGTCGAGAGCGATGTTCAAATAGAGTTCGCCTAAACTCTCATTTCTTTCAAGGGCGAGTTCAACCGTTCGGTAGACACGGTCTTTGATCAAAGCATTGGTCGGAATAATAAGTCGCGTGATGCCGTTATTTTTAACGAAAAGATCAATTATTTCATTGACATCCTTCCGCAAGGTCGGTTCGCCGCCCGAAAGCCAGAGGTCTGTGATCGGCGGCATCGTTTCCGAAACTTTTTTGATCTGCTCGAACGTCAGATCGCCGCGTTGGTTCAATTCCTCGTGATAAAAACAGGTTTCGCACGCGGCATTGCAACGCGACGTAACGAAAAATATAAGCGTCCCGAGTTTTTTCCCGCGTTTGGTCGAACGGATCAGATTTACAAATTGTGAAACCTTATTCGGCATTTTTTATGTATTTATCAGATATCCGAAAAAAACGAAGATTCCGATATATTGAATAAATGTGCTCAGCAGATATTGATTTATATATGCATCGGGCATCTCGAGTTTTTTTAATTTTATAAACGAATAGATACTGCTGATGAGCAGATAGGCGACCAGAACACCGACGAAAATCTGCATTGATGCAAAAAGGCTGTTCGGCATCGTCGCCCGCAATGCGTAATGCAAGATCACCAAAACTATCAAACCGACCAGACTGACAATTCTGTATGCAGAAAAGCCTTGAACGAGTCTGCCCCGCTGTTCATCGCTCAGTTTTTTCAAGGCTTTTTCGTTTAAAATACGGCCAGTAATATATGCCGCGATAAAAACTATAAATCCGATAATGCTTTTGTCCATCAATTCTTTCCAATAATTGTTTTATTTGCCGATTCTAATTGATATTCGATGCCACGCCAAATTATTTTTCTCGAAAAAAGTGCCGAAATATCATTATATAAAAAAAGTATCGGCGAAATAACCCACAGCGTGATCTGCCAGACAAATTGTCCGTTCAACTCCCTTCGGTAATTTTCTAAAACCGATTTAACGGCATTCAGCCGAATCCAGGCTTTGCCGATTCCGAACAGGAAAATTATTGAAATAAAGATCAAGGTCAGCCAAAAGTGAATGCCCGAAAGAAAAAGTAAAAGCAAAATTCCCGTCCAGAATGTGAATGTAAAAAGCATCGAGCCCGTGAAGGAAATCTTGAAATGTCCGGGCGAATAAACTCTCGTGATTTTCATCTGCCGTGTCGTAAATTCCAGAAGCTCCCGAAAATCGCAGTCCTCGACCGTCGCCGTCAGACATTGCGGCACGAAATAGATCGGCCGTCCGGCTTCTTTTAAGATATTCGCCAAAGCAAAATCATCCGACAGAGTTCCCTCCCATTTTTCGCGGACATTTAATTTTTCAAAAACTTCCCTTCGAATCGCCGTCGAACCTCCCCAACAAAAGTTGCTATTTGTATCTTCGCCCAGAGCCGAGGCGATCGAAGCGTTCCAGACCGACCGCAGATGCGTCGCCAAACCGCCTCGTTTCTGCACAAACCAGCGATAACCGGTCGCACATCCGATATTTTTATCGGCCAAAGGAGCAACCAGATTCCGCAACCAATCCCTGTCGGGCCTCGCATCCGAATCCACAAAAACAAAAACTTCCGATCTGGCTGAAACTTGCAAAACCGCTTGCCGTAAGTTGTGAACTTTCTGAC
>JBGTRS010000280.1:0-6348 GCA_041940665.1 Pyrinomonadaceae bacterium
TCTCGACGACCGGAGCCATTATAAAAATCGTTAGGATCAACGCAACGCCGGTTATCACCTGATTCGGCGGAACCTGCTGAGTGCCGAGAGCATTCCGCAAGATTGCCAGAACGACAGCGATCTTGACGAAAGATGTGAGCATAATTAAGGCAAACGGGGCGAGTGCCAACGCACCGATGACGATGATCAAAACCACCGGATTGGCGGTTTCGTTCGATGCCTGCGAAACGGTCTCGTCCTGGGCAAATACGAAAATTGTCGAACTCAGAAATAAACTTATAAAGCCGATGATTCTGAATTTCTTCCTTGTTAGCAAATTTTTCATCATTTGCCCCCCTGTTTTTTCTTAATCATTTGCGTCAATTTTTCGGCAAAATTTGTACCGAGGGCATTGGCATTTTGTGCTTCGCGGCGTGTTTTGATCTCCGTTTCGGCCAATTCGGCCGATTCTTTATCGAGTTCACTGACGAGTTGAACGCCGTTTTCCGTCACTGCGATGAGCATCCATTTTCCGGCAACTTCGACGACACACAAACTTTTTCTCGCGTCGATCGCAATTCGGTCAACAACCCGCACCATCGAATTTTGGGTGTAATTGAAATTTACACGCGGAACGACAAAACGGAAAATGACGTAAGCCAGACCGCAGACGATTCCCAACGCGAGAAATGTCTGCACCATCATCCATAAAAATTCCAAACCCATTTTCCGCTCCGTTTATATAAAAACTTTTGTCAGACGTACGCCAAGTCGTCCTTCAATCTCGATCAGGTCGCCCGTCGCAATCGGTTTATTATCGCTGTCGGTAACAATTTCGACCGGATCTGCCGGTCGGCAACCCAACTCGATGATTTGTCCGACGCGGATTTTTTGCAACTCGGCCAGACTCAAACGTCTTCCGCCCAGATTGACACGCAGATTGACCATAATATTTCCAAGCGAAGCCAGAGTTTCTTCATCCAATTCTTCGTCCGAAACTTTCAAATTCTCCTGTTCTTCGAAATCTTCCGATTCTTCTAGGGCAGTTGCCTGACTTTGTGCCGCTTTTTTTTCTTCCAAATTTTCGTCAACCATCATTTCTTTTTTCGTGTCCATAATTTCCCTTTTCGGCTGATCGTTCAGGTCTTTTCCGCTGACGATTTCCTCAACTTGCAAAACAACTTCGTGCGATAAAATATCAGCAAGATCCGCTTCCGCTTCAGCATGCAGATATCCCCTCAAATAAAAATTCGTTCCGTCGCCGATGTAGGCTCTGACAGAATTTCCCTTTTCCCGATTTTGCCAAATTCGTGTCGGTTTTTCGATCAAAATTACGTCGTCTTTTTCCAAAAACGGTAATTCGGCGGAACTTATACGCGTTTCTCCAAGCGGGATTTTCAACCCGAAGCCCTTTATAACTTTTCCGATCTTGCTGAAACTTTCCGGACGGGAATCTTTCAGCAAAATTGAACGATCGGATTTACCGATCGCGTTTAGCAGATCGGAGGGTAACAGAATCGTTATGTTTCCGCTAAAATCATCGAATTTTAATTCCAGAATTATTTCCGCCCCGCGTTCGCCGGCTTTGAACTTTTTATCTATTTCACTCCCGACATTTTTCAAAGCAAATTTCGAACCGTCTAAATTTTTGTTTATCGTCCCAAAAACATTGGCGACAAGAAATTCGATGATCGTTTGTTCGATCGGCGAAAGCGAACGCAACGAGTCGGAACTTTTTCCGACTCCGCCCAACACCAGATCAACCAAAGCCGTCGCAAATTCGGTATTGATGGCAATGATCGAATCTCCGTATTTATTTTCAAAACTGACTTTCAAAAAAACCTGCGAAGTTTTTTCGAGCCCGATTAAAGAATCCGCCAGAACCACTTCACTGATGAAAATTATTTCGCAACCGATTTTTTCTTCGTCAATTTTTGTAAAACGGGAAAAAGTTTTCTGAAAACTTTTTCCGGCAAAACCGGTTAATTTTTTCGGTAGGTTATTAATTTGATTTGAAAAGTCGGCCTCCCGAACCGAAATTTTCGGCAGACTTTTCGACCAGTTCAAACCATGCAAAATTTTTGTTCTTTCAGCCTTTCCATTTGAACTTTCCGACTTTCTTTTAACCTCATCGAATTCATTAACTTCATCCCTTTCCCCGATTCCAAAAAAATCCACGGCATACGGGTCTAAAGTCTGTCCGGAAGATTCATCCAAATCTTCATCCTTTATTTTCTTTTTCGAAGTTTTCATTATCCTAAGAGATAATTTTGCAACAGAAGCGGGCTAATTGGCAATAAATTCTCGGCAAAAAAATAATTTAACCTTGAGAAAATGTGCCGATTTGGCTGATCGTGTAATCCTGCATGGCGAGCAGTTCGTCCAACACATCGAGCATTTTGGCGGTTCTGCCGAGTTCGTCAATCGCTCGGCCGACCTCTGTCTGTTCAAGCATTAACGGTTCGGAGACGACTTCGAGAAAACTTTCATCCGGTTCATTTTCGCGGTTTTGATCTTCCGATTCCTGCTGATCTTTTTCTTCCCGCAAAAATCTGGCCAGCCGCCGCATCCGTTTTCTCTGCCGCGAAAGCATATTCCGCAAAATCGTCCGCCGCATCGTCGGTGTAATATGCCGAAGAAAATCGCTGTTTCCCGGCGGGGCGACCAAAACGCCGAGCATCGTCGGACGCATATCCAAACCGAGAAGTCTATCAACCGCCGAGGTTCCGCCGAGCAAACTCAGTTTTTGAGCGGCATCGAGTTGGGAGGCTTCTTTACCGGCAACGGCATCGGTCAGAACTTTCTGTCCGGGTTTGATCTCCGCAGGTTGGGCGTCGCCCGGCTGACCGACCGGAATTTTCGTTCCGCTCGCGTCACTTCCCGATCTCTGCACATTCGGAACGTCTCTGTCCGCTGTTTTGCCGTCGGTCAGATTTTTAATTTCTCCACCGCTACCCGTAATGTTCTTTATTTCAGCCATTTATAACTCCTGCCGATTTTGATCCCTTGCCCTTTTCTTCCGCCAATTCATAAACCCACCGCAGAACGACAGCGACCGCCTCGAAAAGTTCCTCGGGAATTTCATCCTCAATTTCTATCTCGTATAAAGCTCTGGCCAGCGGAACATCCCGCGTGATCGGAATGTTCGAATCTTTGGCAAGCTTGCGGATTTGTGCCGCCATCAGATCCGCCCCCTTGGCCGATACTACGGGAGCATTGTTTTGCTTTTTATCATATTTTAGGGCGACGGCAACGTGTGTCGGGTTGGCAACGACGACATCGGCCTGTTTGACCGCCGCCGCCAGACCTTCCGATAAAAGTTCCCGGTGCAGAAATCTTCTTTGCGATTTTATCAGCGGATTACCCTCGGTTTCCTTATATTCCTGCTTAACCTCGTGCTTTGTCATCTTCATATCCCGGCGATGAAGATATCTCTGCAGAAAAAAATCCACGCCGCCCAAAATCAGAAAAACAATGCCGATCTTAAAACCGATCTCGACGACCAGACCGAATGTATAAGCGACCGCCACATCAAGCGGTTTTTCACTCAAAAGGACAATATCGCCGCGTGCCGCCCACAGAACCCAACCGGCGACCACGGCCGTGATGACCATCTTCAAAAAAGTTTTTAATAACTCGATATACGGACGTAATTTTAAGAATTTGTTCTTAAAACCCTCCGCCGGATTGAGTTTTGAAAATTTCGGCTTGATCGCTTCCGGTGCGAAGATCGAACCGACTTGCAGATAATTAACCGCAAAGGCAAAAACCCAGACGACAGCAAAAAGCGGCGTCAGGATCAGAGCGAAACTTATCAAGCCCTTTCCAAACGCAGAAAAAACAATCTCTTCGGTCATTTCGCCCTTAAAGATTGTTGCCGCTTGGTATTGCTCCCTGATTGATTCGAGGGCATAACCGCCCAAAAAATTGCCGGCCAGCCACAATAAGCCGACTGCAACAAGAAGCAATACGGCTGATGATAAATCCTGACTTTTGGCAACCTGCCCTTTTTTCTTAGCGTCTTTCAGCCTTTTCTGGGTCGGTTGTTCGGTCTTTTCCCCGGAGCTTTCAGACATATTTAATTTTGTGAAAAAGTTTAAAAGTTAAAAGGTGAAAAAGTATGTATTTAAAATAGATACCGAACTTTTTCACTCTTTATACTTTTTCTATTTCAGTTTTTGCAAAATCCCTAGAATTTTTCGGTGCATAAACGGGTCGCGGGCAATATATTCGCTCAGATCTTCGGTTAATTTTCTGCCCTGCTCCGTGTCACCGAATTTTCCGTTCAAACGAGTTTTGACCAAAAATCCCGCCGATTCCTTGACCGCCCCGAACGCACCTTCCGGCGTATCCAATTGAGCATTAGAAGCGATATTGCTCAAAGCCGTTTTTTCAGGACTTTCCGATGCGGATGTTTGTCCGGCCTGCTCGATTTGCCCTTCTACTTCCGAAAGTGCTTTTTCAAAACTGCCTTCCGTTTTTTTTGTTTGATTTAGATCTTTCGGACTTAGAGGCTCGAGCGATTCCGCTCCGCTGGTAAAAGGTGAACTTGTTTTTTTTACAGACATTAAACTTATTTGTTGTCCTTAAAGAATAATTTTCTACAAATTTAACATTTTTCAGCCCCGAAATGCCAATTTTTTCAAATTCACAAAAACTAATTCACACCCGAAATAAAAAACGAATGAATCGAAACGCCGCAGTTTCTTGCTCTCCTTTTCAACTATAAATCCGCCGCGGCATTTCAATTCATTCGTTAGTAATGCTTAAAATAACCTCACTACTATTTGCATTTAAGCAATTCAAAATAAAGATTTGAACAGGTTTTATTCAGAACAGTAGTGCGTATTTTTATCGCACTAAATAAATTATCGGAGGTGTTTCAAAATTGTTTCCTAAAAAAATAAAAAAATTTATTCTATTTCCAATAAAACTTTTCCCTTCTCCGTCGGATCGTCCAAAATTCTCTGGATCTCCTCTAACCAATCCCGATATGTTCCGCTTTCTTCATCAATAAAATAATTATTGCCAAGTTCGAGCAAGGCTTTTTTTAGTTCGGGCTCATCTAAATTGTAATGGATAAAATCTTCGAGTTGATTTCTGACTTTAATAATAAAAGCAGGCGGATTAGTCGCTTTAAAGTGGCGGACAACGGCTTGAAAATTAGGAGTTTCGTTTTTCCAATCAAACACCCGGCCCCAATCCTGATGAAAATATCCGGCAAAAAATTGATGCAGTTCTTCAAATCTTCGCCGGTATTCACTCATTTTTTTTAACCGATCAAAAACGAACGAAGGAAATGCCAGCCTTCGACCGAGCCGTCGCGGACGAGCACGACGCGGATTTTGCTGGCCGTGATAAAACCGCTTTCATCGCGGTCAACGATCATCCCGAGCGGTTTTTCAAATTCAAAATCCTTGACCAGCCGATGTCGGCCGCTGGCCAGCCAGTCTTCTATCTCGCTGTAATAATGTCTGATGAATTCGTTTCGGTCCAAACCGGCATCTTCCGGTCTGGCAAACGCAGAAATCTGCCGGTCGTAAGCATAATGCGGATAAAAATCCAATCTCTGCCGCAGCGAGTTTTCCGTTTTTTCACTGTAAAAATCGCTTTTTCCCGACAGATCCTGATTTGCCACGGCATTACCGCCGTCTTTTGCAGAGAAAACCGAAGTCTGATTGGGTGCTTTTTCCGCATTCGATAAATTAAAAGTTTGCAGATGCTTTTCAGAATTAAAATTGACCGAATTCTTCAGTTGATTCAAATTTGCAAATTGGGCAAGTTTGACCGCTTGATTTTCACCTTTACCGATAAGTTGCATTAACAAGCCAATAAATTTATCGCCCGGATGTTCGCCTTTGCCCTGTCCTCTTTGAATTAATTCGGCTAAATTCACCAATGTTTTTAGATCAACTCCGTCCAGAAATTTTGAATATGTATGAGCGATTTTTTCAATGTCACTAAAAGTTTTTGCACATCCGCAATCTTTAATTATTTCTCTCGCAATTTCCCAAAGATTCAAAACCTGCTTGAGCGGCTGAACGGTCGGATTTTTATCTGAAAGAAAGGTGAAAATTTGTTTTATAAAGGGATCGTTTTCGAGAAATTCCAAAATCCGCGAATTTATATATAAATTATTTTCGAGATCGTGACTGGCGGCGTCAAAATTCAAACTGCTTCCCAGATTCGAAAGGATTCCGCCGGAGAGATATAAAGCCGCAACAAGCTGTGGTCCCGTAAAATTCTGAAGCAGGTTTTGCACCGTCGGTGTGGCGGTCTCATAAACAACTTGGATCGTCAGTTGCAGATTTTGATGTAGACCGGGCGAAAAGCCTTGACCGTTTGCATTCAAACTTACATTTGTATTGA
>JBGTRS010000281.1:0-6343 GCA_041940665.1 Pyrinomonadaceae bacterium
GAGATTGTTCAAAGTTATCAGGGAATCTTCCAAAACCCCTTTTAAGTTTATCTTTACCTTTTGTGTCGGTTTGTGCGAAATACGCAAGTTTTCGGGAGTATCAACCGCCCGGATAATCCCGTGTGAAATTACCGCCACGCGGTTACAGAGTTCTTCTATTTCGGACAGATTATGCGATGTTAAAAGTATCGAAATGCCTTCGAGCGATTCGATCAGTTTCCGCATATTCGCGGCGGCCAGCGGATCAAGCGAACGGGTCGGTTCATCGAGAAGCAGAATCGGCGGGTCGGCCAGTAATGCCCGGGCCACGGCCAGCCGCTGTTTGTTTCCGGTCGAAAGTTCGGAAAACCTCCGTTTTGCCAAATCCTGCAAATCGAGTTGTTCAAAAAGTTCGGCGATCCGCTTTTTCGCCCGCGTGTCTTTCATCCCGTAAAGCCTCGCAAAAAACATCAGGTTTTGCTGACAGGACAAACGCCAGTAAAACGAGCGTTCTTCCGCCGTCGCCAGTCCGACCAGCGAACGAACCTTGACATCATCTTCGACCGAATCAAATCCTTTAACCGAAACATTTCCGCTCGTCGGTTGAACCAGCGTGGCGATAACTTTCGTCAAAGTCGTTTTGCCCGCTCCGTTTTTGCCGATCAGCCCGAAAATCTCGCCTTCTTCGATTTCAAAGGAAACATTTCGCAAAGCCTCGACTGAATCTTCGACCTTTAATCCGAAAAAAGCCCGCAGACGCGGAAAATTCGGCGGATAGGTTTTTGATAAATTTTGGATTGAAATCGCGGACATATCTTTCAGGTTACGGTTTGAAATCGTCTCAAAACAACTTTTGCTTTCCTAAAGGCGTCAAATAGTTCAATTTTTTTGATATAATCCATTTTATTGAAAAAAATCCGGAATAATTTGAAGCGTTGAAATCTTTTATTTTCAAGTCATAAGGATTAAACTCTTTCATTATTATGAAAAAATTTTGTGAAATTGTTAAATCCGGGTAAATAAAAATTGTACGAATGTTTGTTCGAGATAATAAATGTATGAAAAAGTTCCTGCTTATTTGTTTATTTTTAGGTGTTAATTCCTTAGCCCAGTCCGTTCCAGCCCAAACACCGCAACCGACAGCAACTCCGAATTCCGAGAAGGAAACGGACACGATAAATGTTTCCACAAATTTGATCCAGGTTGACGTGATCGTAACGGATAAAAAAAATCGTCAGGTAACGAACTTGAAAATTGATGATTTTGAAATTTACGAAAATGGCAGAAAACAGGATATTTCCGGTTTTTCATACATCTCGTCAAAATCAAAAATCAAATCAAACGTTTCCACCGCCGATAGTTTGGGACTACAAAACAATGAAGACGGTTTAAGCTTAAAAGAAAAAATAAAGATTCCGACAACCGCCGCGGCAATTGATTCGAACAATATTCGCCGGACTTTGGTTCTCGTCGTTGATGATATCGGTTTGAGTTTCAAAAGCGTCGGAGTCGTCAAAAAATCTCTCAAAAAATTTATCAATGAACAGATCAGGAACGGAGATTCAGTCACGATCGTCACGACCAGCGGAGCGAGGGTAATTCCCGCTTTTACGTCCGATCGGAAGCAGTTACTGGCAATTGTTGAAAAACTAAAATGGGGTCCGCGAAGCAGAGGCGGAGCGGATTATTACGACCCGATTCAGCCGACATTATTGGAAGAAGTTAGCGAAGGAAAAGGCCGGGACATCGGGGGCGTTCGGGAGGAAGCGGCACTGCTGGAAGACCTGGAATTGGCGAGAAAGGATGCTTCGGCGGTCGGAACGATCGGAGCGTTAAATTATATCGTTCGCGGAATGCAGAACCTGCCCGGCAGAAAAGCTCTGGTGCTTTTTTCGGAAGGTTTTTCACTTACCGATCTGACATTACGAAACACTTCGAGTGCGAATGATTCAAACGACACACCGGCGCCTTCGGCTTATAATCAATTCGGTACCGAGGCGGCGGATGCTTTGAGATCGCTGATCAAAACCGCCAATCAATCTTCGGTCGTAATATACCCGATTGATCCGCGGGGACTTCAGAACCTGGGAATGGCAAATGCCGACGATGATATCCGCACATTATTTGACAGAAATTTTAAACCCGGGCAAACCGATGACAAAAGAACGAGCCGCGACTATAATTTCAGACAATCTCAGGACGGCTTGCGGGTTTTGGCCAGTGAAACCGGCGGTTTTGCAACTCTTAACCAAAATGATCTTAACGATGGTCTGGATAAAATTATTGATGACCAAAGCTATTATTTACTGAGCTTTGTTACGGAGGCGGAAACGGTTGATTCCGCGAAGGATGTATTTGAAAAGGTCGAGATCAAGGTTAAAAACCCGGACCTGGAAGTCCGCTACCGGAGCACTTTTTATTCCGAAAACAGTAAGGGCATTGATCCGACTTTATCGGCCGGAGAAAAAGTCGGGTTGGCATTAGCCTATCCTTTTAAGGCAAATGATATAAATTTGAACCTTTATTCAGTTACGGCAAACTATCCGCAGGGTGATTTTATCCGTTTTCTGATAAATATCTCCGCTGAGGATTTAGAGTTTAAACGGCAATCGGACGGAATGCGGAAAGCAAATTTCGATATGCTGGCGTTGACCCTTGATTCAAAAGGCAAACCGGTTAACCAGTTCTCACAAAATTTTACTTTTACCGTAAATGAGGCGACTTATAAAAATATCCTGAAAAAAGGATTTGTCTATGTCTTACCCGTCGAATTGAAAAAATCAGGCATTTATCATTTTCGGGTTGCTGTTCACGATTCCGGAACCGGCAAGGTCGGAGCCGCCGCCAAGTTTTTGGAAACTCCGAAATTTGAAAAGAAAAGGCTTTGGATTTCAAATCTTGTCCTTCGAAGTTCTTCAAAAAATGAGCCGAAAGTTGCCGATCCGGAAAATGATAAAAAAATATTCACGGACACGACTCTGCGGCAATTTACAATACCTACAACCCTAAATTACGGGATCGTGATTTATAATGCCAAAACTAATGATAACTCTTCTCCGGTCCTGGAAATTCGGACAAGACTTCTTCAGGATGACAAAGTTATTTCGGAAACTCCGTTTGAGCAGGTTTCTATAAAAGATCAAAAAGACCTGAAACGAATTGATCTATTCGGAAACATTGCTCTCAAGGAAAATCTTCCTCCGGGAAATTATATTTTCCAAATTATCGTGATGGATAAATTGGCCGATGAAAAAACGCAAATCGCCACTCAGTGGGTAGATTTCGAAGTTTTGAGTAAATAGTTATTCAATATAATATTAAAAACTGAAGTTGGCATTGATTTTTCAACCTCTTTACCTTTTTCTTTGTTTGGGATCTAAATATTCACGCAGACCGTCGCCGATAAAATTAAAGGCGAGCACGGTCAAGGCGAGGGCGATGCCGGGGAAAAGCAGATTGTGCAGAGCGTTGGTCAATGTATCAATTCCGCGGGCGTCGTCAATCATCGTTCCCCAGGACGGTGACGGCGGCGGGATTCCCAAACCGAGAAATGAAAGCGAGGCTTCCGCCAAAACCGCTCCGGCCATGGCGAGAGATGCCTGAACGATGAGCGGCTGAATGGCGTTGGGCATAATATGGATAAAAAGCTGTCTTAAATTTCCCGCTCCCAAAGCTCTCGCGGCCTGAACGAAATCATACTCACGTATCTTCAAAACCTGTCCACGCATCACGCGGGCGTAGCCGACCCAACCGGTGATGCACATCGCGATGATCAGATGCCTGATGCGGTCGGCCGGAGTCGGATTCGTGCCGCTCAAAAAGGCGACGATGGCGATCGCCAGAAGCAAACCCGGAAATGCCAGAAAGACGTTAAAAACGTAACCTGCTAAAAAATTATCGAGCCAGCCGCCGTAAAACCCGGCGATCGCACCGATGATTATGCCGACGATGCCGGAAATCGTGACGACCGTGATTCCGACAAAAAGCGAAACTCTCGCCCCGTAGACAAGCCGCGAAAACACATCGCGGCCGAGCGGGTCGGTACCGAACCAATGCTCGGAACTCGGCGGTTCGTTTTTTCTCGATGTTTCTACTCCGTTTTCGGTTTTATTAAACTGCCTGATCGGATCGTGAGTGGCGATCAGAGGAGCGAAGATTGCCGTCAGGATAAAAACCGCGGCGAGAAAAAAACCTATGTATGCAAGTCTGTTCATTTAACATTTATCATTTAACATATATCTTCTTTTAGATTTGTTAAATGATTAAAAAGATTAATCTTTATCCCAATCTAATCCGCGGATCGAGCCGGCGGTAAAGCAAATCGGTCAAAGAATTTGCCAGAATATATGTGATACTGATGACCAGTACGACGCCCTGCACGAGACGGTGGTCGCGGGTGCTGATGCCGTCGAGCAAAAGCGTTCCGATGCCGCGGATGTTGAAAATTCGTTCGGTGATGATTGCTCCGGCAAGCAAAACGCCGAGTTGCAGTCCCAAGATCGTGACGACCGGAATAAGTCCGTTTTTTAGAACGTGCTTATAGACGACGATTCTCTCGCTCAACCCCTTAGCCCGGGCGGTGCGAACGTAATCCTCGCCCAGTTCTTCGATGACGCTCGAACGCACCATTCTCGTCAGGATCGCCGAAAGTGCCGCTCCCAGAGTTATCGCCGGAAGCACAATGTCTTCCGGATACTGATACCCGGACGGAACAAAAATCTTGATTTTGATGGCGAATAAATAAACCAGCAAAGGCCCGATGACAAAACCGGGCAGACAAATTCCCATCAGGGCGAAAAATGACGAGAAATTATCGATCAGCGAGTTTTTATTAGTGCCCGCCAGAACGCCGAGCGGTATCGAGATCAAAACGGCGATAAAAAGTGCGGCGAGGGCGAGTTTGATCGTCATCGGATAGCGTTCGAGGATCATATCGAGAACGGGCCGGCCGGTATCGAACGAAATCCCGAGATCACCCTGCAGAACGCCTTTCCAGTATTTGTAATAGCGGTTGTTCGTGCCGTGCCACTCGAAACCTTTTTCGCCCGTGTAAGTAACGAAAAAAGCGGGCGAATCGAGATCATGGCGTTTGCGGAAAGCGGCGAGTTGTTCGGGCGTGGCCTGTTCGCCGAGTCTGGCCGTCGCCGGGTCGCCCGGGACGAGTTCGATCAAGATCGTCACCAACGAGACGACCGTCCAGATTACGAGCAGAAACAATCCCAGACGCTTGGCAAAATTATAGATTTTGTATTTATTCATTTAACATCAACATTTAACATCTAACATTTATCAAAACGCAAAAGAAAAAAAAGTTCATTTTATCAAATTTACTCAGTTGACTGACCATAGCCAACTGACAAATGTTAAATGTTAAATGTTAAATGTTTTCGTGCCTGTGTGAATTGCGGCGATGCCGCCGGTCAAGTTTTTGTATTCTACATCGGAAAAACCGATTTGTCGCATCATCCCGGCTAATTTTTTCTGGTCGGGGAATTTGGAAACCGAATCGGGCAGATATTCGTAAGCCCCCCGCGAACCGCTGACGACTCCGCCGATTCGCGGCAGGATTTTGGCAAAATATAAATTGAAAACCTGGCGGAATCCCGGCACGATTGGCGAAGAAAATTCCAGAACGGCCAATTTCCCGCCCTTTTTCAAAATTCGGTAAAGTTCTCTCAATCCGTTTTCCCAATTGGAAAAATTTCGCAGACCGAAGGCGATCGTCACCGCTTCGAAACTTTCGTCGGCAAAGGATAGGTTCATTCCGTCGGCTTCCAAGAAAGGAATCCGTTCGGAACTCTTCGCCGTTTTATCTTTGGCGATCTCGAGCATCGGCCGGCAAAAATCCGTGCCGATGACCTTGGCTTTGCCGAAAGTTTTCAGTTCCAGAGAAAGATCGCCGGTCCCGCAGGCGACGTCCAGAACGGTCGCCCGTTCATTCTGCAAAATTTCCGCAAGCGATTCGGAGACCTTCCGCCGCCAGCGTTTATCTATGTTGACGGAAAGAAAATGGTTCAAAAAATCGTATTTTCCGGCAATGCCCGAAAACATTTCTTTGACGGCTTTGGCATGTTCGATCTCGCCCTTCGTTCTTTGCTGTGTTTCTGTCGTCATAAAAAAAATACTTCTTTTCTGAAGATTCTACAAAAATTGAAAAGAAGTATCACGCCGGGAAATTTATAAATTTATTCGGGGTCGTTTGGATCTTCGTCCTGTTCGACATTCGGCGGTTCGACTTTTGAAACGACCAGAACTTTGACCAGCGTTTCTTTTTTCCATTCGTCCGAAACTGTTTGAACATCCGCCAATTTTACATTTTGCAAAGCCTTCCAATCGTCCTTGACGGATTTTAACCTGTAAGTTT
>JBGTRS010000282.1:0-6043 GCA_041940665.1 Pyrinomonadaceae bacterium
ACCTAATAAACCTTTTTATTTAATACAGCGGAAGCAAAGGTGGTCAAGCGTTAGTGGCAATATAAAAAAAGCCCTGACACCTTTCTGTCTGCTATGTTCACATTCTCCAATTTATGTGTCCGAACCGTATTTTCGAGTGAATACGGTTCTTTTTTGTTTTATATAATCTTAATGTTTGCGTTATATTGAATAGTATCTGTTAAAAAAATTGTTTTGAAGTTATGATTATCAAAAACAAAGGACTTTAACTATGAAAAATCTTCGACATTTTTTTTTATTGATACTCGGATTTGCATTAGTTTTATCACTTTCTAATTGGCAAATTACAAATGCCCAAAGCCCAACATCTGTTTCTGAAGATAGTGTATATTATTTTGGTCGTGGTAATGCTCATTTCATCGAAGGCGATTATGACAAAGCGTTTGCTGATTACAATAAAGCTATCGAACTAAATCCGAAATATGCTGCTGCTTACAATAATCGCGGTCTTACTTATCATAAAAAAGCCGAATACGACAAGGCGTTTGCCGATTTCAATATAGCGATTGAGCTAAATCCGAAATACGTTGACGCTTTTAATAATCGAGGAATTATTTATTATGAGAAAGGTGAATATAACAAGGCGATTATCGATTATCAAAATGCTTTAGAGATTGACCCGAATCATAAACTGGCAAAAGCTAATTTGGACATAGTTTTGAAAAAGAAGCAGTAAAGATAAAGTTTTTGAAGTAGTTCCAAGTTCTACTCTCAAGCATAAACTCTTAACATTAATAGTTTCCTACAGAAATATCAGATTTAATTCCGCTTGCTTCTTGTGCGATCTTGACGCCGACCGAGGCTCCGATTCTGGTCGCTCCGGCTTCGAACATTTTTCTCGCATCATCAATTCCCTTCACGCCGCCCGAAGCTTTGACGCCCAAAGATTTGCCGACCGTTCGACGCATCAGGTTGACATCTTCGACCGTCGCCCCGCCTTTGGAAAATCCGGTCGAGGTTTTGACAAAATCCGCACCGGCATTTTTTGACGCGAGACACGCTCTGACCTTTTCTTCATCGGTCAGAAGTGCAGTTTCGATGATGACCTTGCATAAAACATTATTTTCGTGAGCGGCTTCCGTAACCGCCCGGATGTCGTCTTCAACCGCACAGTCATCGCCCGATTTCAAAGCCCCGACATTGATGACCATATCAACTTCCCTCGCACCGTTAAAGATCGCCCTTCGGGCTTCATAAGCCTTGACGTCAGACAGAGTTGCCCCAAGCGGAAAACCGATCACCGTGCAAACCGGAATATTCGTGCCTTGCAAAAACTCCGCGGCCTTTTTCACCCACGCCGGATTCACACACACGGATGCAAAACCGAATTCGGCGGCCTCTTCGCAAAGTTTGCGGATGTCTTTTTCGGATGCTTCGGGTTTTAAAAGTGTATGATCTATCAAGGACGCCCAATCGTGAGCCGTCGCCGTTTCGCCCAAAACGATGCCGATGCGTGAAGCTCCCGCATCAACCATTCGTTTCACATCCGCCCGGCAAAACGTCGGACAATAATCATCATCCAGACGCGATAAAACCAGATCGGTGATCTGTTCGACAAGTTGTTCGTAATTTCCATTATTCATAATCGCAGTTTAATTTTTGTATTGTCGCTCAATCGCGTCAATTTTTCCAACCCGTTTTTTATGGCGTTCTTCAGAAATTTCGCTCGTCAGAAATGCCGTAACGATCTCTTTTGCTTCGTTAAAATTATTCTGTCCGCTTCCCAAAGTTAGAACATTGGCACCGTTATGTTCGCGGGAATTTTTGGCGAGAGCGGCATTGTAGCAGGCGGCGGCGTGAACTCGCGGGACTTTGTTGGCCGCCATCGCCGAACCGATTCCCGCACCGTCTATGATGATTCCGCAATCAATGTGTTTTTGTGAAACCGCGAGAGCAACGGCGTGGGCAAAATCGGGATAATCAACCGCATCTTTTGAATTCGTGCCGAAATCGCGGACGTGCAGGCCGAGATCATTCAAAAAGTCTTTAAGCTGTTCCTTCATTTCAAAACCGCCGTGATCGCACCCCAAACCGACGCTTTTTACTTTCAAACCTTCCTTGCGGGAAGTTTTGTAAACGAGTCTGATATTTTTCTCGTTGATCAGATCTTTGGCGGACGGCGTGAATTTCGCCTTTTCCGCGACGCGGACTTTCGCCCCTTCCTCAAGTCCGCGAAAATCTTCTTCGGTCAGAAGCGTCTTTGCCGATTCATCGCGGTCAAATTCCCGGTCAATCGAATCCTTCAAAGAATTGACGACGACACGCTTCGGCAAATTTTCCTGTTCTTCTGCATCCTCAACCGGAACACTTTCCAGAACCTGTCGGACGAGTTCGCGGACACGCTCGCGGGTTTCTTTATTTTCAGCCATAATAAAAAATTTATCAGTTATCACTTGTCAGTTATCACTTCTTGAAATAGTATTTCTAAAAACATTTTCAATCAAGAATCGGAGACAAAAACGTGGAAACACAAACAGCATTTAATGAAACCGAATTTACGAGTTCAAACCTTGAAACGATGTATTCCGCCGAACAGATCGCGGCCAGGGTCAAGGAACTTGGCGAACAGATCACCCGTGAATATGCCGATAAAGACCTCGTGCTGATCGGCGTTTTGAAAGGTTCGTGCGTATTTATGGCGGACTTGATGCGGGCGATCGATCTGCCGCTGGCGATAGATTTTATGGCGGTCGCCAGCTACAAGGGAACGCAGTCAACGGGCGACGTCGAAATCTTGAAAGACTTGACCAAACCGATCCGCGAAAAGGACGTGATCGTCTGCGAAGACATCATCGACACGGGGCTGACGCTGACCAGACTCGTCGAAATCCTCGGCACCCGCGGTGCCAATTCCATCAAGATCGCCACTCTCCTTGATAAACCCGAACCGCGGATCAATAAAGACTTAAAAGTGGACTACCGCGGTTTCACGATCCCGAACAAATTCGTCGTCGGCTACGGCTTGGATGTGGACAACCGCTTCCGCAACCTGCCGTTCATCGCCGTCGTCAAAAATCCCGATTTGCTTTAACAGACGGCAGAAAAAATTAAAAGAATTATAGTTGGTTTGATTAAAGAAATTATTCGTGAAAAACCAGTAGGTTCTGAAACCTGAAAACGGTAAATAAAATATTTCATCAAAAACCGAAAAAAATGGCTTATTTTTTTTCGGTTTTTTTCTTGACGATGTAGCTCGTGCGTGCTTTGACGGCGACTTTTTCGCGGTTGACGCGAACCTTTATTTTGCGTCTTTTTCCTTCTTCGGCATCTTCGGCCGGATAATAGCCAAGACTGTAAAATTCCCGTAATTCGCTGGCGATCTTGGAAAAGGCGTCGGTCAGACTGCTCGCACTGACGGCTTGATAGACCCGACCGCCGGTGCGGTCGGCCATTTCAGTTAAGTATTCCTCGCCGCGTTTATATTCTTCGCGGGTCGTGCCGCCGCCGGACGGAATGCCGCGCGGCTGCTGTTTAGTTCCGCCGCCGCCGATCGTGCCGGTCGGAATCGGAAACGGAAAAGGATTATTGGTTCCGCCGGTCGGGATCGTGCCGCCGCCGATCGGCGGAGTCGTCTGCGGTTTGTTCGGGTCCTGGATGATGACCTTGCCGCTTTCGATCGCCTGGACATCGGCAAAAGTATCGTAATGAATCGGATAGATAAGAGCGTCGAGTTCGGAAGCATCCTGTAAATTTTTATAGTCGTTCGCCCCGCGTGAGGTCGTATCAACGCCGTCCGTAAAAAGGACGATCGCCTTGCGGCCTTCGATCTTGTTGAATCTTTTGTTGATGACGAAATCAACCGCTTCATAAAGGCTCGTGCCGGTCGAAATCCTTGTTTTGACGATGGCCGAACGGATCGTTTTGCGGTCGGTCGTCGGTTCACACAGGACGTGAAGTTCTTCATCAAAAGACAGAACCATCACCTTATCATCGGGCCGAAGTTCGGTGACGAACTGCAGAGCGGCTTGCTGAATTTCATCAATCTTAAAGGTCGAGGAATAGCTCATATCCAAAACCAAGGCGACCGTAAAAGGTTTTTCCTCATTGGAAAAATAGGCGATCTCCTGCTCAACTTTGTCTTCAAAGACGGTGAAATCTTCCATTTTCAACCCGCTTACGAAGCGACCGTTGCGGTCCAAAACCCGCACGGGAATCGTCACGAGACTTGTGTCAATTTCAATCACATCGTCATCCGTGACGTCGGTTTCTTCGATTATTTCCTGATTATCATTTGCAAAGGTCGGCTTTTTCTTTGAGTCTTCCGATTCTTTTTTATCGGTATCTTCGGCTTTTCGCTTATTGGCTTTTTTGAGATTTTCATTACCGCCGCGGTTTGATTGGGAAAAGACATCCGCTCCGAAAATACCGAAACAGAAAAACACAAGTGTTAAAGCAATGGCAAATTTTTTCATTGGGCTGACCTCGCAAATTGATTATAAGATGCCGCGACAATTTAGAAAAGATGCTTTTGTAAAAGTAAAAAGTAAAAAGTAAAAAGTAAAAAAAATCGAGTCTTTTTAAGTTGAAGAGTTAGATTTTTCCGACTCTTCAACTTCCCCTTGATAAAAAGACATATAAAATTCAAATCTTTTTTACTTTTTACTTAAATAATTTATCTTCCGCTTCCGACGATGTAACTTGTCTTGGTTCTGACCACCAGATTCGGACGCATGACGCGGACGCGGATGCTCCGGCGTTCTCCTTTGTCGCCGGAATCGGGATAATAGCCGAGCGAGTATTGCCGGCGTAATTCTTCGGCGATGCTTCGGAAAGCCGAATCGAGATTCTGAATCGTGTCGGCTTCAAATTTTCGTCCGCCGCTGTATCTGGCCAATTCTTCCAGATACCGTTTACCGCGGGCATATTCTTCGGCACTCGTACCGGCGGCACCGCCTCCGCCGCCGCTACTGCAATCCACTCTGACTCTTACGCCGAAAATCGTCACATAACTACAATTTGAACTGCTTCCGCCGGAATATTGACCGTATGTATCGTAACGGATCGGATAGATCAGGGCGTCAACCTCTTCAACCTGTCTGATGGACATATCGTAATCTGCCCGTCTCGAGGTCGTATCAACGCCGTCGGTAAAAAGGACGATCGCCTTACGGCCCTCGATGTTTTGCAGTTCCCGGTTGATCGTCCGGCTGACCGAATCGTAGAGACTCGTTCCGCTTCCGAAATTCGCCCGTCTGATCGCATATTCCAACTGCGAACGGTTGTTCGTCGGACGGCTCAAAATATTATAGCCTTCATCAAAAGCGACAACCATGACCTTGTCATCGGGACGCAGTTGATTGACGAAAGAGATCGCCGCCCGGTGTATCTCGTCAATTTTATACTGTGTCGAGGGACTCACATCAATCATCAGAACGACCGTGAACGGCGTTTCAACCGAGGCGAAATACTCGACCTTCTGGATCACGTTGTTTTCAAAAATCTGAAAATCTTTTTGCAGTAAGCCTGAAACGAATCGGCCGTTGCGGTCTAAAACCGAAACGGGCAAGGTCACGAAATTCGTTTCGATGACGATCTCGTCATCATTACCGCTCTCCACAACTTCATCCTCAACCGTCGCCGGATCGTTGGTCGGTGCTTTTTTGGAAGTGTTATCAATTAAAACGGGCGGTTTGCGGTTTTGATCGGAAGTTTCTTTGGGGCTGTTTTTTAATTCAGGTCGTCTTGTCACGGTTGGCGGAGTCGGAGTCGGGGTTTCTACAATTCGCGGGCGAGTTTTTCTTCCCGTCGTTTGTGCAGAAACGGAAGCAAGACAGAACAACCCTGTCAACAAAAAAGCAATTGCAATCTTTTTCATCTCTTTTTCTCCAAATAATCTGCTAAGCCAATAAAAAAACGGGGAAAGTTCGCTTTTTTCTTTTCTACGATTATAAAAAGACTCTTTGAGATGTCCTAAAAAAGTAAAAGGTAAAAAGTAAAAAGTAAAAAATGAAGGAAAATTCGATTGATCTTTAGATCATATTTTTTTCGGGTTCGAGTTTTCCGT
>JBGTRS010000282.1:6053-6302 GCA_041940665.1 Pyrinomonadaceae bacterium
TTATCGAGCATACTTTTTTACTTGAAAAATCTTGCAACTCACTTTTGACTGCTATTACTACTGCTGAATGTATAACTCTGCTTTGATTTAACGATCAGATCGGGCTTTTTGACACCGATCTTGATTAACCGCCGTTCGCCATCCTCGCCTTCTTTTTCGGGGTAATACCCGAGCGAATACTGTTGGCGAAGTTCATCGGCGATGTTCTTAAAAGCCTGCTCGATGTTTTCCGTCGTTTCGGCTTCGTAT
>JBGTRS010000283.1:0-6269 GCA_041940665.1 Pyrinomonadaceae bacterium
TTGAGCAAGACGCTCGATTCGATCGAATAAAAACGATATTGATTGGCACCCAAACTGCCGCTGTTGGTGGCCGGCTCCCGCGTTCGTGTATTTTGGTTTCCCAGCACCTGATTTCCCGCAACCTGTGCAAAACAAATTGAATTGACAAAGAACAATAGACAAAAAACTAAAAATGCTTTTTTCATGACAGACACCTCTTTTGATTTGGATTATTTTTGCCGAGGGAAGAGAGATTCGGCATTTTGAACTATTTATCCAAATCAGGTGCGGCAACTTTTGCAAAAGTTGCTTTAAGCCAAAAATTTTAAGCTTTTTCCAGCGAATCAAGCATTTCGTCAACTTTTTCGATCGTTAAATCTTCGTAATAATCAAATCCGACCTGGAGCATCGGAGCCGTTCCGCAACTGCCCAAACATTCGACTCTCGTCACCGTAAATTTTCCGTCCGAAGTAGTTTCGCCCGGTTTAATTCCAAGCCGTTCGCAGATATGCCCCGTTATTTCCGGTTCGCCCATGATCCGGCAGGAAAGCGTTTTGCAAACCTGTATGTGATGTTTGCCGACCGGATGCAGATTGAACATCGAATAAAACGTCGCCGTTTCCCAAACGTCCTTCACCTCGAGGTCCAGAAATTTGGCGATAAAATTAACGCCCGGATTATCGAGATAGCCGCGTTCTCTCTGAATGACGAAAAGAAGCGGAATCAAAGCCGAACGCTGTCTGCCTTGCGGATATTTTTTAAGATGCGATTTCATTTCCGCGACCACTTCATCGGAGAATTCCGCAATCTCATCCGTTTTAATTACTTTATTTGTATAATCAGTTGCTACGCTTCCCATAAATTAAAAATTTGTATCTAACTCAATTGGTTCAAAAAATATAAACTTCTTTTCAGTGAATTAAGGCACGTAGTTATAAGCAACTACACTCGAATACTCGGTAGGTTTTCCGTTTAACAAAGGACGTTCAAAAGTTGATTTGACTGCTGCTTCCTCCATCGCCTTAAAAGATTGAAATTCTTTATCTCCGTCCATTAAACGTGCAGATATTACATTGCCTTCTTCGTTCACAATCACTCCGACATTAATTGTTTTAGGAGTTCTTTCAACTTTCTTGACATTAGAAAGAATCATCGGTTGCTTCATACTTATAGCTTTAGGAGCAGAATCAACTTTAGTTTGAGCGACATAATTACCTGTTTTAATCTGAATTGTTTTTGAAGATTCACCTTCGCATTTAAGGTCTTCTTTATGAAGTGCCTCGATTTTTTCACCTTTTCCAACTGTTATCGCAATACTTCCCTCAGTAACATCTTTGAAAAGTTGCGGTTCTGATGAACCCGGATAACGTATCAGATTTTCATCAACTTTAACCAGTCTTATATATGGATCTCCAAGAGGTTCTCTTTGAACATCAACTTTATTATTTTGATCATCAACTAACTCAATTCTTAAAGAACATTTTCCGGGAACATCCTTTTTTGTTACTTCTGTGCGGTCATCGGTTTGCTCATTAGTTTTGTTATTTGAATCCACTGAACATCCCAGCAAAAACATAAAAATTATTACTTTCAATGCATATTTCATTATCTGTCGATTTCTCCCAAGACAATATCTAATGATCCGATCACGGCAACGACATCGGCGATCAATTCGCCTTCGACCATATCGGGAAGTGCCGAAAGATTGACAAAACTCGGGCCGCGGAAATGAACGCGGTCGGGTTTCGGGCCGCCATTGGATTTCATATAAACGCCGAGTTCGCCTTTGGAAGCTTCGATCGGCAGATAAACCTCGCCTTCCGGAACATTGAAGCCTTCCGCCACGATCAGAAAATGATGGATCAAAGAATCCATATGTTTGCGCTTATCGTCGCGGTCGGGCAGAACGACCTTCGGTGCGTCCGCTTTGATCGGTCCCGGTTTTAATCTCTCGAGTGCCTGCCGGACGATCTTTTCCGATTCGTAAAGTTCTCTCATCCGGACGCGGAATCTCGCCCAGACATCACAATCGGTTTCAACCGGAATATCAAAATCGTAGGTTTCGTAACCCGTGTATGGATTATGTTTCCTGAGATCGAGTTCGACGCCGCTGCCGCGTAAGCAGGGGCCGGTCAAACCCCAACTGATCGCATCTTCCTTGCTGATATAGCCGACTTCTTTTGTCCGGCTTTGGAAGAGCGTATTGCCCGAAACGAGCGTTTCAAATTGCTCCATTGCGGCCGGGAAATCTTCGAGAAACTGCTTACAGCGTCGTTCAAAACCGGCCGGCAGATCCATCATCAGACCGCCAATGCGGAAGTAACTCGGCGTCATTCGTCCACCCGAAGCGGCTTCGATCATATTGAGGATTTTTTCGCGTTGCCGGAAGCAGAAGAAAAAGACGCTCATCGCCCCGATGTCGAGTGCGTGTGTTCCGAGCCAGACCATATGCGATGCGATCCGCTGCAGTTCGCACATCAGAACCCTGATGACCTGTCCGCGTTCGGGAATTTCAAGCTGAAGAAGTTTTTCCGCCGCCATCACGTAAGCGAGATTATTGCCCAACGGATTTAGATAATCCATCCGGTCGGTGATGACGATGCCTTGCTGATACTTTTTATATTCAAAAAGTTTCTCCATGCCCGTATGCAGATAGCCGATGTCGGGCGTGGTTTTGACGACGACCTCGCCGTCTAAAACGAGTTCCAGACGCAGAACGCCGTGGGTCGAAGGGTGCTGTGGTCCCATCGAAATGGTCATCTGCGATTCCAGCGAATCTTCAAATTCCTGTGTTTCGGTTTCAAATTCCACTAATGCAACGCTGTCCATAAAATTAAAAATTGTGTTTTAAAGATTAGTTTAAGCTATACGGTTCGTATCCTCTCAGAGGATAATCCTTGCGAAGGGCGTGGCCGTCAAAATCCGACGGCAGAAGAATTCTCCGCAGATCGGGATGATTGTCGAAAATTATGCCCAAGAGATCAAAAGTTTCCCGCTCGTGCCAATTGGCGGTTTTCCAGACGGTCGTCACGGTTTTGACATTCGGTTCGTCTTCCGTCAAAAGGACTTTGAGCCGCAGACGGTTGTAATGTGTCGTCGAAAAAAGATGATAATTGACCTCAAACCGCGGGTCTTCTTCCGGGCCGCGGTCGGCACCGCAGAGATCGGCGAGCATATCGAAGCCGTGTTTTGTTTTCAAAACCCAGCAGACGTCAACGATCGCTTCTCCGGGGACGATGAGAGTCACTTCGCCGAGAGCGTCAATGACCTCCTCGACCCAATCCGCATTTTCTTCCCTTAATTTATCCGCATATTCATGCAGAACTTTTGTATCAGCCATATTTATTTTTATGATGAACGCCGTTTTTCGTGTCTGGAAGGAACCGAATACGGTTTTTTCTCGGCATCTTTTAGAGAAGCTTCCAGTTCCGTGCCTTCCGTTACCGGCAATGTTCCCGGAACGATCGATTCGCGGGATTCTTTTTCAAACGTATCGCGTCGGTCTTTGACCGATTCGTTCATAATTTTTTCCTGCAGCATCGTGATCGCGTGAACAAGCATTTCCGGCCGCGGCGGACAGCCCGGTATATATATGTCAACCGGAACGACCTTATCAACGCCCTGAACGATCGCGTAATTATCGAAAACACCGCCGGAAGTCGCACAGGCTCCCATCGAAATGACCCATTTCGGTTCGGGCATCTGATCGTAAATTCTTCTCAGGACCGGAGCCATTTTTCTGGAAACTCTTCCCGAAACGATCATCACGTCCGCTTGCCGCGGACTTGCCCGGAAGGTTTCCGCACCGAAGCGTGAGAGATCGTTTCTGGCCGAAACAGAGTTCATCATCTCGATGGCACAGCAGGCCAAGCCGAAGGTCGCCGGCCAGAGCGAAGATTTTCTCGCCCAGTTGACGACGGCATCGAGTTTGACGGTGATGACATCCGGTAATGATTCGAATAATTGATTTTCTAAACCCATCTTTTTCTCCCTAAAATAACTTTATGCGGCTCGTTTGAATTCCGTCACGTTTTTGCCTTTCTTCTTTTTCAACTGCATCGCTTCGATGATCGCTTCAGCCCGGGCTTGTTCGCTCCATTCGAACGCACCTTTTTTCCATTCGTAGATCAAACCGATAACGACCGTGGCGAGGAAAAACATCATCGTGATAAAGGCGATCGTTCCGTAATAGACCGCTCCGCTGGCTTCTGCCGCCAGTAAACTCTTGAAAGCGACGGCGAACGGTATGATAAAGAGAATTTCAATATCGAAAATTAAAAACGCGACGGCGACCATATAAAATTTGATCGAAAATCTGTCGCGGGCGGAACCGACCGGGTCTTTTCCGCATTCATACGGCATCAGCTTGGTCGCCGTCCGTTTGCGGGGACCGATCAGTTGCGTCACTAAAATTTGGCTCGCCGCAAAACCGATCGCCACCAGAAACATAATTCCTATCGGAGCATAATCAAAAATATTAAATTCTGACATTAAAAATCACCTTTTTTAACTTTTGAAAAAAACGAAAAAAGACACGATAAACACCTGTATTTTCTCTTTTATATTGCTTGAGAATTATTGCACAATTTTAATCGTAAGTTATGCCGTAAAGACTGTCAAGGCAACGGTTTTTTAAGGATTTTTGGAAATCAAACGGTTTCGGATTCCGCAATGGTCAAAATAGAGTTTGACGGATAAATTCATATTAAATGTTCGTTGACCTGAAGTTAAATACTGTGTTATTTTTGTAAAGGACACAAAGCGTGTCATTTACCACATAAATTTCTCGCCTTTTTGAACAAAATTTGCCGTGATTTCCGGTTTTAACACAGACATAAAATTTAATGGAGTAACCTACCACGTTCAGACCGAAGATAAGGGGCTGAAGACTCCGCTGATTCTTTCTCTGGTTTACCAGGGCGGGACGATTCTGGCCAGCAAACGCTCGCCATACGACGATCTGTTGAGCGGTAGTTTTGATGAAAAGATTCTCGAAGAAAGGCTCAACCGTCAGCATAAATTGATCTGTGCGGCGATTCGGGCCGGAAGAATCGAAGAGCTCAAAGGAATGACTTTGAATCAGTCTTCCAAAAAAGGTGTCGTCGTTACGAATGAAGTGGTTACTGAAACGCAACCGAAAATTGCCGAAAAAGCAGTCAAGGAAGTCATAAAAATTTCACCGATCGAATTGAAACCGAAAGACGGTTTGCCGGAAAATATATCTGACAGACAAACCGAATCGGGATTTGATAAATCAAACTTTATTGAAGAACCGGAAACAAAAATCCCGAAACCGACCGATGAACCCGTCTGGGATATTCCGGTCGTCGAAGATGTCGTCATAATCGAAGAGGAGTTCAGCGATCCGTCGCAAATTATCGGAGAAGATGATTTGATTCTGCCGCCGGAAGCGATCGAAATTGTCGGCGACCTGGAACAATTCGGGGCTTTGATCGAAGACGAATTGAAGGTGAAAATTTTAGGTGATAATAAATTTAAAAGCGGCGACAGAAAGAACATAAACATACTGGTTTGCCGCGGCAGTGAAGAAAAGATCGTCAATGACGCCAGCGTGATGGTCAAGGTCGTCGGTTCGGATTTTCGGCCTTTGATTTATCATACCAAAGCTGATAGTAATGGAGTGGCCAGCGTTTTTCTAAAACTGCCGGGTTTTCGTTCGGGCCGGGCCGCGGTTTTGATCAGAGCGATGGTCGGCAGTGAGGAAACGGAATTACGAAGGGTTATTACGCCGGAATAAATTTATGCAGGTTACGATCAACGGGGAAAATAAAAATTTAGCGGGCGGTCTGAATTTATTCGAACTGCTCGATGAATTCGTTACGCTGCAAATCGATCTGTTTCGACGCGTATTCGCGGCAGGCCATACGGAATGCTGCGGGCTCGATCTGGCGTCCGGCTTTACCCTTCTTCTTTTCCACCATCAACTCAATCGGCAAACCGTGACAATCCCAGCCCGGAACATAAGGCGCGTCGAAACCGCTCATGGTTTTGCTCTTGATGATGATGTCCTTAAGCATGACATTTTGGTCGTGTTCTTGTTCCTCATATGAACGGATAGTCTCCTACATTTGCTTCATGGTGTCTACATGCTAGGCATGTCCAGCCTTGTGGAGAGCTATTTTCTCTTTAAGCATTTCAAGCCACTCAATATATTGTCCAGTTCGAATTTCTACAATTGATTGTTCTTTTATCTTTGAATGATAATTTTTAAATAATGACATCGGAAGCGCAAAAACCCAATTTTGTTGCGCTCGTCACAAATCCGTTAC
>JBGTRS010000284.1:0-6258 GCA_041940665.1 Pyrinomonadaceae bacterium
AAATTTCAGGAATTAAGCTATAAGGATCTGCGGTACCGGCGGACGACTGCCGCCAATTTACGCGGCTGGATGCTTGACCGTTCGGGCAAACTGGGCAACGCACTCGCTTACTACAAGGTTGACTCGGACGGCGATATTGTCCGCGGGTATGCCCTCGAAAGGGAAATGGCACATCTTCTCGGAACGGAACGCGGAACGCCCGGTCTCGAACGCACGCTTTACCGCAAAAAGGATGATCCGATGCCCGAAGCGTGGGAAGTTCTCACAAAAATTAAAAAACCGGAAGATGAAAAAAAGGATGTTCGCGTGACGATCGACCGCGATCTGCAAACCTACATCGCCGAAGTTTTGCAGGGCAGAAAAGGGGCGATCGTCGTTCTCAATCCGCAGACGGGCGATGTGCTGGCGATGTATTCGAACCCTTCGTTCAACTTAAATGAAGCCCAAAGTCTCGATGACTGGCTGAAACTCGAAGGAAATTCACGCGACAAACCGCTTTTGAATCGGGCTTTACGCGAATATTACGTGCCGGGTTCGACCTTCAAAACATTTACTTCGATCGCCGCTTTTCGCGGCGGAAAACAAAATTCGGTTTTCGTGGCAACCCCCGAAGGATTCCAGCCGAGAGGTTCGGGCCGGCCGATCCGCGATTACGGCGGAAGCTGTAGCCGGTGCGGATCGCTCGCCTTGCCCGAAGCCTATCAGTATTCGAGCAATCAGTATTTTGCTCAATTGGCAATTGCCGTCGGCAAAACGGGTATTTCCGAAACGGCCAGAAAAAGCGGCATTATGCCGGTTGATACGCCGCAGGAAGCCGTCCGGGCGGATTTTTATTCAGATATCTGGAACACATCGGATGAAAGTATCGCCAATTCCATCGCACCGCGTCAGTCAACCATTGTGACGGGAAAAAACGTTTCGGCGTATGATGTCGGACTCGAAGGAATCGGACAGGGTTACGCCGGCCAGATGACGCCGTTTCAAATGGCTCTGATCGCTTCGATTCCGGCGAATCTGAGGGGCAATCTGATGAAGCCGAAGATGGAATATGATCTTCAGCCAAAGATTCACAGCAATGTTCTGTCGCCTCAGCAAGCGGCTCAGATGCGGCAGATTATGGCACTCGTGCCGAGTGCGGGAACGGCCCGCGGGGCTTTTGCCAGCGTCAACGGAGTTGTCAAAACGGGCGGAAAAACAGGTTCGGCGGAGAAGAAAGCTCCGGTTTACGATAAAGAAACCGGCAAGATGAAAACCGTCACGAAGAAACGCCGGAATGAAAACGGGGAATTGGTCGAATATCAATCACCCGTGATGTATCTGCGGACGGATAGTTGGTATATCTCGATCGCCCCGATCGAAAATCCGCAGGTGGCGATCGCCGTGGTCGTCGAGGACGGCGGCGGCGGCAGCAAAACGGCCGCTCCGATTGCCGCCAAGGTCGTTTTAAAAGCGAAAGAATTGGGACTGCTCGGTGAAAAATATGCGCAGAAACTAGATACTAAACCGACGACACGCACACGCCGAAGGCGTTAAGAGTTTATGAAAAGCCGTGCATCAACACATTTTATAATTTTGATCTTGATCGTCATTTTATCGGCGATCTCGCATTACTCCATTTATTATGGAGCCTTGATACGCGGTTACGAAGCATCCTGGTGGATGGCCGGCCGGGATCTTTTTCTCCTAATAGTTTTGGCGGTTTTGCCCGTATTTCTTTCCGGCATTTTCAAATATAAGGGGAATTGGACGCTTTATACATCGGTCGTGCTTTTATTTTCGATCGGTTTGACGGCCCAATTTCGTTTGTTTACCGACCCCGAATACATTTCGAGCGGGAACAAGGCCGAGGCTCGCAAAGCCAAGATCAAAACCCTGCAGGAACATTACATCCAGCAGAATTATTCGGCCGATAAAAAACAGATGATGGGTTTGGAGCCGACCCCTCCCGAACCCGTTGATCTTTCAAAGGAAACACCGAGACCTTCGGGCATCGGTCTCGACGAAATTCTGTTTTCGGGAAAAACGCTCATTCCGCTTTTCGGAATTTTCTGTTTTCTCGGAGCGTTTTTCCTGATCCGTGAAGATAAGGTTTTGGAAATTTTGCAAAAAAACGGTTTTCTGATCGTGCTTTTGACGCTCGGCCCCTTACTTCTGGCGGCAATCACATCAAGAGCCGGAAAATCCATCGGAAATATGACGCCCTGGGAATTATCGAAAATTCCGTTTCTGATCGGATTTGCGGCGGTGCTGGCGGTTTTGTATAAAAATCTGGCTCGCACATACTGGGGCATTCCGCGGGCGAAAGATGTCGTTCCGCTAATCTTTATGGCGGTTTTGCCGTTTTTTCCATTTTTTGTCCTGAAAGATTTCGGACAGATGATGGTTTTCAGTTCGGTTTACGTAACGCTTTATTTTATCGCCGTCCGAAGATTTCCGCAGAGATTTGTTTTGATCGGCAGTGTCGTTTTGCTCGTCAGCATTTTGGTTGTCAGTGCTCTCCCCGAAAAAACACAGGATAAAGTTCCGCTTCTACCTTATGTCGCTAAACCCATCAAGCAGGTTTTGCCCGACCGTATTCAGCAGAGATTTCATCTGTGGCTCGACGGTTTTAATCCGCCGACACCCGAAACCGATTGGTGGAAAAGCAATTATGACAATTACTACAAACGTCTGGTAAAAAATAATCCCGAAATTCCCGAAATGCTCGAGCAGGACCCGAATCTGCAGAGAACGATCAATGTGGATGCCTGGTTTGACGAATTGGCGTTTCAACCGGCACAGGCCACTTACGGAATTTCTTCGGGCGGAACGACCGGACGGGGGCTCGGTCTCGGTTTTGTCGAACTAATACCGGTTGCCGATTCCGATTATATATATGCCGCCATCGGCGAAGAACTTGGACTTTTGGGCGGTTTGTTGGTAATCTTTGCGTTAATTATATTCGTCAGTGCGGGTGTCCGAACGGCTCTCGACTCGCGGGATATGTTCAGCAAACTTTGTTCGGTCGGTTTAACCGCATTCATCGGTTTTCAGGCTTTGGTCAATATCGGCGGAATTACAAGGGCTCTGCCGATGACCGGAATCACTTTACCGTTTGTCAGCCACGGCGGTTTCAGTTTGATCACGAGTTTTATAATGCTCGGTATGCTGATGGCCTTTTCGCATCGAAACGCGGTTGACAGACAAATAAATCTTAATCAAAATTCACGGTAAATTCTTTTTTATTCAAATAAAAAGCGTAGTTGGCAATTCTTTTATAAAAGCACAGTTGGAGAATGATGGATGATGCAGGAAAAATTGCAAGTAGATTCAGCGGCGGTTACCGATAAAGGTTTAAGCGAAAAGCGTCCGCAAAACGAAGATTCTTATTTGGAGTTGCGGGAAAGCGGGCTTTTTGCGGTTGCCGACGGTGTCGGCGGAGCACAGGCCGGTGACGTCGCCTCACAGATGGCGATGGAAATTTTGGGCGAGGCGTTCATCAATCTGCAGGAAGACGGCGACGTCGAAGAGCGGATGAGAGCCGCCATCAATCAGGCCAACGGAGCTATCTTTCAGATGTCCAATGAATTAGCCCAGCTGAGCACGATGGCAACGACGATCGTCGCCCTGCACATCAACGGGAATATCGCCACCATCGGTCACGTCGGAGATTCGAGACTTTACCGTCTGGATGAAAGCGGAACATTATTTCGGGAAACCCAGGATCATTCCGTCGTTGAAGAAGAAGTCAGAGCAGGACGGATGACGCCCGAACAGGCTTTAAATCATCCGAGCCGCAACGTCATCAGCCGGGCTTTGGGGGCGGAACAAACCGTCGAAATTGATATGAAAACGATTATGTTCGAGCCGAACACAAAGTTTTTGATCTGCTCGGACGGAATCACACGGCACGTATCCGATGAAGAATTAAATTCGATTCTCCGGCAGGAAAGCGACAATTTTACGATCTGTCAGACGCTGAAGGATATTTGCTACGAACGCGGGGCGGAAGATAATCTGACGGCGGTAGTCGTTTCCGTCGGTGAAGCATCGGAAGCGGCATTTTCAGCCGCATCAAATGCCAACCGTGATTTTGAAGAGGAAACCGTGGCCTCCGCCCGCCCGCCACTCGTCAATAGTTCCGTTCTGGGACAGGCAAGCGGAGGAGATCACTTGCCGGATGAACAAAATGTTTCGCCTTCGGATGTTTCACGAAACGAAAATAAGGAAAATGAATTTGATGATGAGATTTCCATTCCGACCATTTCCGAATCGAACGGCAACACCATCTCAATTTCAACCCGTTCCGAAGAGGAAGCCGAAAAAGCCGAAACCGTCAGCGAAAAAAGCCGCAGCGGAATTTTAGGTTTCATTATTTCGGGAATCGTCTGGCTTCTGATCGGTGCGGCGGTCGGTGTTCTGGGCTTTTATTTTTATCAAAACAGCAGTTTATCAGTCGAAAATTCAACCGGAAATTCTAAATCTGCCGGGCAAATCGAGGCTTTTGAACAAGAACGCCGACTGGTTGACAATAATCCCGGACTATATATTTCGACAAGAGTTAATCCCGAAACGCCGATAGACCATTATTTTCTCGGCCGGGCAAATTATCTGAACGGCAATTTTGCTACCGCCAAAATGCATTTTGGGGAAGCCCGGGCGGGAATTAACGAAGTTGAAGAAGCAAACAGAAAGGTCGTCGAGAACGATATTTCGATCATGTTGGAAAACATCGAAACGAAGACCTCCTCAGGCGAAACGAATACCAATACCGGCGTTGAGAATAATCAGGGGGCGGAAACAAATACACTTGAAAATACAAATTCCGGTGCCGCCGGAGGCGAACAGTTGGAAGTACCGCCTGCAAACAATAATTAAAATGAAGCATGGATATAAATAAAATTAACCAACCTTACAGTTTAGAGGCGTGTCTTCGACCGCCGTTCTTGAATTAACACGGCACCGCGGTCAAAGACTAAACCGGTTTTTCGTTTTTTTATTTATGTCCACCCTTTAATTAAAATCTCCGGCTTTTAACTCGATTTCTTGCGGATAAACTTGTTTTTTTGGCTTCAAACAAAATTATTCCGCAAGCGACTGCCAGATTTAGGCTTTCAACATCATTTTCCATCGGGATGAAGATGCTTTCATCTACTAAATTTCTTTCCGGCGTTTTTAGTCCGTGTGCCTCCGAGCCGAAGACTATCAGAAAATTTTCGCTCCAATCAATTTCCTGATAGCTTTTTTCTGCATTTATATCTGCACAGACGGTTTTTAGATCATTACTTTTTGCCCAATTTATAACTTCCCCGAATTCGGCGTTTTCCCAAACGGGCAGGCGAAAACCCGCTCCCATCGCACTTCGCAGAGCCTTATTGGAAAAGACCGTGGCGGAATGTTTTGTGGTAATGATGCCCGCAACTCCGGCCGCTTCAGCGGTTCGCAGGATCGCTCCGAGATTGCTCGGATTATTTATTTCGTGAAGCAAAATTAAATGAGTTCTTTGATTTCTGTGATAAAATTTCGATTCGATTTTCGCCCGGTCATTTTCGGGTTTTTCGGCAATCAGAACAATACCTTGCGATGATTTTGTAGCGGTTATCGAATTGAAAATTTTATCTGGAACAATATATGTTTGCCGTTCATCAAATTTTTTCAACAAACTTTTGCCAGCCGCATAAAAACTCTCCGAAACAAAAACTTCGGAGAGTTTCAGATCGCTTTTCAAGGCTTCTTGAGCGAGTCGCACGCCTTCGATAAAGATAAATTTACTGACGCGGCCGTCCCGAACTTTGCGGACGTTTTTTAATTTCTTGTTATCGCGGCTCGTGATCCTGAGCATCTTTATTTTTTCGGCTCGATTCTGATTTCCTTTATTTTTATGTCATCAATCGGTGTTTCGCCTTGTTTCGGGGCTCCGGCGATCGTGCGGGCGTTGTTCAATCCATCGATGACTTTGCCGAAAACGGTGTATTTATTATCGAAACCGGGCTCGCGTTTAAGCGTGATGAAAAACTGCGAATTCGCCGAGTTAAAATCGCTTCCAAGGCGTGCCGCACCGACGATTCCCGCGTCGTATGGGATGTCGGAAAATTCCGCTTCGACATTCGGTTTGCCGGAATCTTTTTCCTCGACACCGGGCTGTCTCTGGCCGGTTTTCGTGTTGGCATCGCCGGCTTGGATAACACTCGGATTGATCCGGTGAAAGGCAATGCCGTTGTAAAAACCTTCTCTGGCAAGTTCCTTAAAACGGGCGACCATTTTCGGAGCGATGTTTGA
>JBGTRS010000285.1:0-6245 GCA_041940665.1 Pyrinomonadaceae bacterium
ACTCGAACTTACAACCCTTCGGTTAACAGCCGAATGCTCTGCCATTGAGCTACTGTGGATTATCGTCTATTCGATTTACACCGAAAGACGAATGAATTTTATATCATTTGAATTTTAATATTGCAAATCAAATTATTCAATTCGATTAAATAGCCTATCGTCTTTGACGCGGGTTGAGAGAATCTCTGCCCGCACATTTTCACTATCAATTCAGATGACGTTTTTTGAGAATAGCAGGAAAATATTTTGCGGAAAGCGGATTCCGTATTTCTATTCGAATCTACGCCATTCGGTTTCGTAGTATCTGACGAGAGCCTGATTGTCGAGACGGTTTATTTCAAGTTTCTGTTTGGGTTCGGAAGCGTCAACGGGAAAATCGAACATTGCGGCGAGAGAGTCGGAATCTAAAAATTTTAGGTTTAAGTTTTCGGGAATTTTCTTCGGCGTTTCGAAATCCGTTTGTTTAGCGAGAACATAGCCCCAGATGCCGAAAGAGGGAACGGTTGTTTGGAAAGGCTTAACTTTAAATCCGGCGGTTTCGATGGTGTTGACAATGCACCAATAGGAATTTCGGGCGTAAAGCGGGGAGGTGCTTTGGATCGTCACGGCAGATTCGGGTTTTAGTTTTGCTTTGAGAAGATTATAAAACCGGGTCGAATAGAGTTTGCCGAGGGCGAAATTATTCGGATCGGGAAAATCCACGATGGCGACATCGAACGGTTCTGCCTTGTTCTGGTCGAGCCAGACGAAGGCGTCGGCGTTGATGACCCGGACTCTTTCGTCTTTCAGAGCATTTTTGTTTAAATCGGCGAGCGGCTGAAGGTTAACGGCTAATTCCGTGATCGCCGGGTCGAGATCAACGAGCGTGACGCTTTCGACGGATTTATATTTTAAGACTTCCCGGACGGCCAGCCCGTCGCCGCCGCCCAAAACCAGAATCCGTTTCGCTTCTCCCTGAAAGGAAAGCATCGCCGGATGAACGAGAGCCTCGTGATAACGGTATTCATCGAAGGAATTAAACTGCAGGTTGCCGTTTAGGAAAAGTCCGAAACCGGTGCGGCTGCGGGTGACGATGATGCGTTGATAGGAAGAACTTTTAGCGTAGATGATGTTGTCCTGAAAAAGTTCCGCTTCCGCCAAAGTCGTCAGGGATTCGGATTTGATGACGCCGATGACGAGCAGGGAAATGACCAGAACGGCTTTGATCCGCAGCATCAGAATCTTTCGCGGCGTGAGAAGTTCGGCCAAAAGCCAGGTTCCCCAAAGTCCGACTCCGGCATTTAAAACTCCGAAAACCAGAGATGTCCGCACGAGTCCGAGTGTCGGCACGAGAAAGATCGGAAAAAGCAAAGAGGCGGCCAAAGCTCCGACATAATCGAGGGCGAGAACCCGGGCGACGAGTTCCTTAAAATCGAGTTCATCCTTTAAGATCCGCATCAAAAGCGGGATTTCGAGGCCGACCAGAGTGCCGATGCCGAAAACGAACGAGTAAAGAATAACGCTGAAATAGGAAAGGCTGGCAAACGTTAAAAACAAAAGCGGGGCGGAAGTTCCGCCCAAAATTGCAACGGCGAGCTCGATCTCGATAAAGCGTTCGGCGAGATTTTTTTCGATAAAACGCGAAAGCCATGAGCCGACTCCCATCGCAAAAAGATAGATGCCGATGATCAGGGAAAATTGCGTCACCGAATCGCCGAGAACATAAGAGGCGAGCGTTCCGGCCAGCAGTTCATAGATCAGACCGCAGGTGGCGATGATGATGACATTGATAAATAAAAGCGGAGTTTTGTTCATTCATCTCAAACGGAAAAGCAAAGCGGAAAGTGTAAAAACGGATCCGATCAAACCATTTTTCACTTTCCACTTTCCGTTTTCCACTAAAATTTATCCTTGAATCGCGGCGGCGATAATGATGGCGATACCGATCAAAAGTGAGCCGATGATGATTCCGAGGGCCGTATTTTGGTCTTCTTCGATCTCTTTGTGAACCGAATACGGTAAACCTTTTTCGAGTATAAAAAAGGCGATGGCGAAAAAGATCAAACCGATCACGACAAAGATCAGCGTTGTTACTAAAACTTCGGCAAGATCGGCAAATTTTACGACGAACGCCAAAGCGTTTGCATTAAATAAACTCATCAACATTATTTCCCTCCACGATAACCTGAACTGATAAACGGTATTCCGATAAATGAACGATTCTGACCCGAATTCAAAAACTCCCAACCGAGCCAGCTCGATGTTGTGTAAAGCAGAATAACTCCGATTCCCATTGCGTAATATAATTTTCGTAACATAGTTTTTTAAGTGATAAGTAATAGGTAATAGGTGATAGGTCAGATTTATCTCTTATTTCTTATTACCTATCACTTATCACCTATCACTTTCTTAGCCGCTTCCTCCGAACATACTTTCGCTCCAGCGGCGTGATTCAAACGACAGTTTGCGGAAAAGCCCGATGACGGGACCGATCGCTAAAAAGATCGCCGCGATCCAGAAATTCACTCCGCGGGTTACGTTTTGTTCGACCTTGACCCAGATCGGCATCGGTTGATTCCACTTTTGCCAAGTTCCTTCGATCCGCAATTTATATTTGCCGGCCGGAACGGATGAAATGGTCGCCGAACTGATGCGGCTGTCTTCCGTCCAGCTTTCGCCGTCGGTCACGCCCGAATAGTATTCGAGCGGAATAGTAACGGCTTCGACATCATTGTTGGTCGCATTGATCAGATCAATGTTCAGCTCCGACCAGGAATTTCTCGCCACACCGGCCGAAGCCGTGATCTGGATATTTTGATTTCCCTCTAATTCAAATTCATTGCTTTCAATCGCCCGGCTTGAAGTATTCGCTTTTGAAAGCGGCGGAATGGTCAGATTTTGCTGGGGCAGAGGCGTTGAGCTAAAACCCGAAAACGGGATCATAAAAATTCCGATGATAAACAGTATCGCCAACAGGGCAAAGCCGTATTTGACCAAACCGCTTCCTTCGAAGGGCTGATTTGGGGCGACGTTCCAAGGCTTCGGCAGATTTTTGACGTTAAAAGCCTTTTCGACCTCTGCCTTTTTAAGATAAGTTCCGAGCGACCAGTTTACTTCCTTTTTCGTCAATTCCTGCGAAAGCATATAGGGCGGGGCGACAAAATCAGCCGCCCGGACGGTTTCGCCCTGTTCGACTCGCCAGTAAAATTCGCCCTTGACATATTCGACCCGGGCCGGAGCATCCTGAAAGATGCGGTAATTTTTGCCGTTATATTTGACGAACGGTTTGACGCCGGCGATCGGAGTGGAAACTTCGAGATCCGCCGCGTTGACCGATTCGACGAAACTCCAGTGATTATCGGAATGCACGAGCCATTTAAAACCGACCTTCGGATTATAGAGCAGATATTCGTTCCAGAAATATTTGACGCCGTCAAAAGTCACGCTCCGTGTCATCGCTCCGATAACCTCGAGTTCGACGCCGTCGGCAAAATTCTTGAAAGAACCTTTGGCACCGATCTCCAGTACGAAATCCTGCGGGGCGGGATTCGGTTTTAAGGCTTTTAAGAATTCGAGATTGCCATCGTGGATATTCAGAAGCGAATTGCAATACGGACAGGTGACCCGCTCGGCTTTATCGGGTGCTTTGAGTTCCAACGCTCCGCCGCAGTTCGGGCAACCCATCGCTTCCGCCGGTGCCGTCCGACGCTCTCTTTCCGCTGAACGCTTGTCCGCCAATCCCATATCGGCGAGCGTCAGTTCCTTGCCTAAAAACAAATAAGGCGGATTTGTCGAATAATCGATCGTGGCAAAAACGCCGTTTTTTCCGACGAGATCGGCATAATTCGATTGCTCATTCGGATTTAATTGATACGGAATCTCGCCTTCGGCGGCGATATATGAGGCCGTTCCTTTTTCGTTGACGATCAGATGGGTTTCGTCCGTAATGCCTTCCAGTCTTTGTCCGGGTTGGATTTGGTTGAAATCCGGAATCTGGAATCCGTCGGGCAGAGGTTTGTAGAAGGTCATATAAAAACGCCCCTGGGCTTCGGCCAGCCAACCGACCCAGCCGTTTGAAAAGGTCGCATACCATTCATCCCAGAAACCGCCCGCTCCGTGTTTGATCTGAGCCCGGCCGGTCAACTCAAATTTATTTCCGTTGTAATCGCCGCGAAGTCCGAGCTGGAGAGGCGATTTTGACTGAACGATCTCGGCGACCTTTCCCAAATCCTCGAGTTTTCTGTCTGTTCTAGCAACAGCGGAACGGCAGAACGGACAGACGACAACGATCGTCGAACCCGCTTTAAACTCGATCGGTCCGGCACAGTTCGGGCAGTTGGCATTCAAAACGCTCATGCTTCACCTCCGGCGACCGTAACGCCAGCGTCCCGCTGGCTGTCCTGAGTGCGTCCCGCACTCAGTCTTTCACCAACCCAACGCCAATTTTCCAATCCGGCTTTCAACGGATTGTTCAAAACGTATCTTTTTATTCGGTCAAATTCCGTTTGATTGCGAACCAAATGGTCATAATACTCTCTCTGCCAAATCTTACCTTCTTTGCCCAAAAGTTTATTAATTTCATGTGATGTAAAAGCCTTCCAGGAATGTAAGATTTCATCCAATTCATTCTTTCGCAAAGGCTTAAACACGACGTGGACGTGATTCGGCATCACACACCAGGAAAAAATTTCATATCGTTCACCATTAAAGAACTTTAATGAATCCGCCACAGTTTTGGCAATCTTTTCATTTTTCAAAATGCAAGAACCATAACCCGCATCCAGATATTTTTCGATTTTGTTTGAAAACAATTTATCAATTCTTCTTTTTTCCGTCGCCGACAATTCTCTTTCGGTTTTATCCAGAATCCGCAAAATTTCCTGCCGCTCGATCTTTATTTTATTTGTGATCTTTTTAGGTAAGGAATCCGCCAGCCGAAATGTTACGAAATAAATTCCGTTTTCCTTTTCCCAATGCGGCAAACGTCCGCGTTCACGTTTCGTGATTTCGTCAAACCGTACTTTGGGAAAGTTGATGCGAAAGCGGGACGCTTCCGCGACAGCCAGCGGGACGCTGGCGTTACGTATTTCTCCCCCACGTTCGATCTTTGTTATCAAAACCTCTTCCGCTTCGAGCATCTTCTGTAAATTATTTTCCCAATCCCATTCGGGACGGGTTTTACAGCAGTACAGATTAAAAGTGGCGATGTTGTATTCGGGATAAGTATGACAGGCAAGATGCGACTCGGTCAGGGCGATGAGTCCGGTGACGCCGCCTTCGCCGGGGAATTTATGCCAGATGTCTTTGCCGAGAGTTTTTAATCCTAAATCCTTGATGATCGCATCGAACACACGGCGAAGCGTATGTTCATCGCGTAAAAGATTTTCGTTGCAGTTTTTGGCTTCTATCAGCCATTCCGTTCCGACGATCATTGGGGTTTTCATCAAAATAATTTACGATATTTGATTTACAAAAGTTTTTTTAAGAAACTTACGAATTATACTTGCGTTATAATTCTTTCGAGGAAATTCAATGTTCTACAAAACTATAACCAAAAATTTCGTTTTTGTCATATCTCTTTTATTTGTTTGCATTTTTGCGGCAAATTGCGAGTTCGCTCATTCGAACGGAAAAAAAATCCATCACCAAAACAAAAAGGAATTTTCCGACCGGTTTGAAAAACCGAAAGTTTTGGGCGAAATAAAATCCAAAGAAATAAAAGAAAGCAGTGGACTGGTCGCTTCGCGTTGCAACGAAGGCGTTTTCTGGACGCATAACGATTCGGGCGACAAAAATCTTATTTACGCCATCAACAAACAGGGCGACAAACTCGGCACGTTTGAAGTTTCGGGAGCGGAAAACGACGATTGGGAAGACATCGCCACGCTTCAGGATAAAAACGGCGTTTGTTTTCTGTATATCGGCGACATCGGCGATAACGAACTGGAACGCGGAGAACTGACCGTCTATAAAGTCAAAGAACCGAAGGTTACAACGGCCGATGAATCATCCGATAAGAAAAATCCGCGTCCGACGGAAAAGACGGAAGCGGTCAGGTTCGAGTATTCGAACGGCCGGCATAACGCCGAAACCCTGCTCATCGACGCCGCGAGCACGCTGCGCACGGACGGCATCGGTACAGGTGCCAATGGCGGCACGGTGATTGCGTGGTCCGACGATACCACCAGCTTTGCCGGCCATGTTTCGGCGACCGGCGCCAACAATGGCGGCTTTGCCGAAATCTCCGGCAAGTCGGTGCTCGACTA
>JBGTRS010000286.1:0-6232 GCA_041940665.1 Pyrinomonadaceae bacterium
AGCTCGCGGTAACGTCGGGCCACCTCGGCGATGTGGAAGTGGCGGCGTACGAGCTCGCGCGCCGCATCACCCAGCCGGCGACGCAACGCGGGATCCTCGAGGGCACGAGCGATCGGACAATCCATATCGGCGAAACTTTTTCGCCCGGCGTTCTTTTTTCGCTTTCCGCAGTTTTTGTTTATATGCTCCGGCTTCAGCGTATTCCGTCGCTATCGGCACAACCGTTCCCAACGCGACGACTAAAACCAAACCTAAAATAATTGCACGTAACATATTTCCTCCAACTAACTATAGAACCGTTTCCTTAACGACCTCCTCGATCGTCGTGATGCCTTCGCGTAATTTGCAAAGTCCCGATTCACGCAGACTGACCATTCCCAATTCAATTGCCTTCTTTCTGATCTCGATAGAACTCGCTCCGATGATGATAAGTTCGCGGAGTTCATCCGTAACTTCCATCACTTCAAACAAACCGACCCGGCCCTTGTAGCCTGTTCCGTTGCATTTCTGACAGCCTTTGCCTTTATAAACTTTTATCTCCCCTGCTTCTTCCTCGGAAAAACCTGTTTCGATCAACGCTTCGACCGGAATATCGTGTTCCTCCTTGCATTCAGAGCAAACCCGGCGAATAAGTCTCTGAGCCTGAATGATATTGACACTGGTAGCGACAAGGAAAGGTTCGATTCCCATATTGACCATCCGGGAAACGGTTGATGGAGCATCGTTGGTGTGGAGGGTTGAAAGCACAAGGTGACCGGTCAGTGCCGCTTTGATGGCGATCTCCGCCGTTTCAAAGTCGCGGATCTCACCGACGAGAACAATATTGGGATCCTGACGCAGGAAGGAACGAAGAGCGGCGGCAAAGTTCAGACCGATCTGTTCTTTCATCTGCACCTGATTGATCCCTTCTAGATTAAATTCGACCGGGTCTTCCGCCGTCATAATGTTCGTGTCGATCGTATTGAGAGATTGCAGGGCGGAATAAAGCGTGTTCGTTTTACCCGAACCGGTCGGTCCCGTCACCAGCACCATTCCGTACGGTTTTGAGATATTGCGTTGGAACATTTCCAGACTTTCCGGTTCGAATCCGAGTTTGGTCATATCGAGCATCAGCTTTTCTTTATCGAGCAGACGAAGCACGACCTTTTCGCCGAACAGCGTCGGCAGGGTGGAAACCCGGAAATCCAGCTCGCGGGAGCGGTTGTCGATTTTTACTTTAATTTTGATGCGGCCGTCCTGCGGCAGACGTTTCTCGGAAATATCGAGTTTCGCCATAATTTTAAGCCGCGAGATCAGAGCATCCCGCATCTTCATCGGCGGATGCATCACATCATAGAGAAGTCCGTCAATTCTGAATCTGATGCGAAAATCTTTTTCGTATGGCTCGACGTGAATGTCGGACGCTCCGCGACGCAGGGAATCAACCAACAGGACATTGACGAGACGGACGACCGGAGCATCTTCACTCGCTTTGGCAAGTTCCGCCAGATCAATCTCATCGTTTTCCTCAACAACTTCGAGGTCTTCGCCTTCGGCGGCATCAAACTTGAACTTGTCGAGGGAAACATCCAGATCCGAATCATGCAATTTCTCCTGAACAACGCCGTTTCCATTCGCTTTACCGGCCCGGCTTCCGTTTAATCTCGAACTGATCTTATGAAAATCGTTTTCCAGTTCGACGTTGGCGAGATCGAGTTCTTTTGACGAACTGTAGTATTTGGCGATCGCGGCGTGGATCGAGGCTTCCGAAGCGATGACCGGCTCGACATTCAGCCCGGTCATAAACTTTATGTCGTCCATCGCAAATACGTTGGTCGGATCGGCCATCGCCATCGTCAAAGTCGCTCCGACTTTGGAGATCGGCAGAACCATATATTTCATCGCTACTTCCTGAGAAACAAGTTTTACGGTATCTTCCTCTATATGAAAAAGCTCCAGATTTATCGAAGGAACACCGTATTGCCGCGACAAAACAGACGTAACCACCTCATCCGAGATGATTCCTAACTTTATTAAATTTGACCCCAAGCGTCCGCCGTTATTTCGCTGATAATCCAACGCTTCACGCAATTGCTGAGAAGTAATTAAATTTTCACGGACGAGGATTTCACCAAGTTTTGCTGACATTTGATTTTGATTTAAACCCCGCTAAGCGTTTTTTTGAAATGATGAAGTTCTTTTTTGAAGTGTTTTGATGCACTGTTTGGGACATATTTAACAGCAATAAACACTGTTAAATATCAATAGTAATGATTTAATCATTAACTGTCAAGCAATTATTTGTCCGAGCGGATAATTTGTTGAATATGATTGATTTAATCCCGACCCGAGTTCCAGCCAAAGAAAAAGCGTCCGATTTCTTAAACCGGACGCTTTTTGAAATAAAAAATGAGAATTTTACGGTTTTTGTTTAGTCAATCTTTTGAGCTTTGAGTTTATCTATACTTGTCAGTATTTCGATAAACTCATCGGCGGCCGCTTGTTGACTATGGTCTTTCGGAGCAACTTTTTTATACTCCGTCCAGTAATTGAGACTCTCCTGTTTTTTCTCCTTACTTCCCAAAAACTCACCGGACATATATAAAGATAAAGCCAGACCGGCCATCACATCCGGGTCGCCCGGTATCATCGCCAAAGTGTCTTTATAAATTTTAACCGCATCCTCGGCATCCTTTTCACTGGCGATGTTCGCCGCCAGCGAAACATTCATTTTACCCATCGTCGAAACGATGGATTTGGCGACGGATTCGGATGCTTTGATATTCTTTTTATGACTGTCCGCATTGGGAATATCCGCCGGAGAGGCCTTTGTCGTCAGTTGGTATGATTTATTGATGGTTGTTAATGCTTCCTCAAAATTTTTCGAGGCCTGATCTTTCGCCTTACTAATCGCCGCTTTATCACCGGATTTTACGGCTGTATTATATATTTCGATCGCATCATTTAAGAGCGATTCGGCTTTTTTGTTGAGGAAAAACGGAGCCGAACCGAGATATTGCGGGTCAACCTTATACCCTTCTTCAAACTTCGCGGCGGCCGTCACATAATCCTTTTTCTGGAAGGCGTCATTTCCCTCTTTGGTGAACTTATCATAAAGCTCGTTTTTATTCTGAGCCTGTGCGTTCTTAGCCTCTATTTCCTTGATCTTTTTCTCCAATTCCGCCTGTTCTTTTTTCTGCTCTTCGGTCAATTCACCGGTGATGGTCGGAGCTTTAGCAATGATGTCCCTCACTTCCGCTTCGGTCAGAACCTTACCGTCACCTTCAAAAACCTCAATAACCATATCTTCCGTACCGGCTCTGACGGTCGGCGAAATTCTCGGCGAAATCCCTTCTCCGCTGACGGCAATAACGACCTGAGCGGTTGGCGGAATGCCTAAAATCAGAAATTCGCCGTGGCTGTTGGTATTCGTGGAACGGCAGCCTTGATTTATATCAATCCGATAACAGTCAACCTTGGCACCTTCGACCGGAACCGTTTCGGTTTCCGACTTTTTCATTTCCACCTTTCCGCCGACAGATAACTGGGCGGAAGCGGAAATGCAGGCACTTAAAAAGAATGCTACAAATAAAATTTTACGAAACATGTAAACCCTCCAAAAAAAAATTGTGTTGAATATTTGTGTGTATTAAAACCGCTTACTACGATGTTGAACCAAAAGATTAAGTTGTTAAAATTTTACCAATTCTAACTCATTTTCCAGCATTTTTAAATCGCAATCCGGCAAACCTGAATCTTCCTTTGCTTCCGCGTCCGAATTTAACATATCGGACTGATTTAATAATACCGAGAAGCTATGTTATGCTTTCGTTTTATTTTAAGACAAATATATTTCAAGCGAGGTATAAATGACCGAAAGAATTTATAATTTTAGTGCCGGACCGGCGTGTCTGCCCCTGCCGGTTTTGGAAAAAGCACGGGAAGAACTTTTATCTTTGGACGGGATCGGAATGTCCGTCATGGAGATCAGCCACCGTTCAAAACATTTCGATGCGATCATCGAAAGTGCCAAACAGGGTTTGCGGGAACTCATGGACATTCCCGACAATTATCAAGTTCTATTCCTGCAGGGCGGAGCGACTCTGCAGTTTTCGATGATCCCGATAAATTTTCTGGGTGAAAACGAAACGGCCGATTACATTGTCACGGGTGCCTGGGGCAAAAAGGCTCTCAAGGAAGCAAAACGCGAAGGCAACGCAAAAGCCATCTACAATTCCGAAGATTCGTGTTTTAAGTCCGTTCCATCCGACGACGAGCTGACGTTCAGCGAAAACGCTCAATACATTCATTACACTTCAAACGAAACGATCGAAGGCGTCGAGTTTAAGCGGGATCTGGACGGCGGCGGAATTCCCGTCGTCTGCGATATGTCTTCGAATATTCTCTCGAAACCGTTGGATCTGGAAAAATACGCTCTCATCTATGCCGGAGCTCAGAAAAATATCGGCCCGTCGGGCGTCACGCTCGTCATCATCCGCGACGATCTCATCGAAAAAGTTCCCGAAAATCAGCATACGTTGCTCGATTACCGCGTCATCGCTTCGAAAGATTCGATGCTGAACACGCCGAACACCTGGGGAATTTACATCATTGACCTCGTTTGCCAATGGCTCAAAGAACAGGGCGGTCTGAGCGAAATGGAACGGAAAAACGAGGAAAAAGCCAAAATTCTCTACGATGCGATCGACTCGAGCGACGGTTTTTATCAGGGCCACGCCGACCGCGACGCCCGTTCTTTGATGAATGTTACGTTCAATCTGCCGACCGAGTCGCTCGAAAAGCAATTTGCCGAAGAAGCCGCCGCTCAGGATTTGGACGGCTTAAAAGGCCACCGCAGCGTCGGCGGCATCCGGGCTTCGATCTATAACGCCTTCCCGAAAGAGGGCGTCGAGGCACTTGTCGAATTTATGGACGACTTCCGCAAGACGAACGGATAGAAAATTTGAAAATAAAAAACTTCAAAAGGTGAAAAATTTCTTTGAGAGTAAATAACTCCGACTTTTTTACCTTTTTCACTTTTCCGCACTCGGAATCTGATAGATTTCCTTCGCCGTCGTTTCCGCCAGATCGTTTCTGACCAATAAATGGAGATCAACGCCCGGACGTAACGGGTATGTGCCGGCGTATTTGTAATGAGCGGCGAAATTCGGGGCGAGTTCGGTCAGCTGGTTTTGGGAAGCAACGACCATTTCGGCAGTATTGGCCGGAACCATGCGGCCGTGAAAATTGGCGGTTTTGTAATCGTTCAGATACCAGGGCATCGGCCAGTAATCCTGCGAAACTATTTCGATGGTTGCTTCTTTTCCTTTTTTACTTTTTTCGGCGTAGCGTTCTATTTCCGTGATGAGATCGAGAAATCCGCGTTTCGTATGAGCATAGACATACGGCAGACGGTCGCTGTCGTAACGGACGAAATTAAGATCGTAGGTTTGATACGAAAGTATAAAAACGGACACCACCGATAAAATTCCGGCCAGTGCCGTATTCAGAACGGTTTTGGATCTGGCGAGTTCGTTTATCGCGTAGCCGCCGATAATGCACATCGGCAGGGTAAAGGAAAGAGCGAGCCACGGCGTTTTATACGGAATGATCGTGTAGGCGAGAAAAAGTCCGAACGCCCACAGCCCGGCGAATTTTGCAAAGCGGTGTTTTTCTCTGGTAAAAAAAGCCATCAGAGTTCCGATGATGGACAAAAAGACGAGCGGCGATTCGATCTGCATCATCCATTTGACGAACGCGATCTTGCCGTTCTGCGTATGGTCTTTCGAGCCGGTTTTAGTCCAGATAGCGTAGGCTTCAAACGCCCCTTTGACGCCTTCGGGATAGGTAAAGAATGAAGAGAAAAACAAAACGCCGATGTAGATAAAAACGACGGCCGAAGCGACGATTATCAAGATTTTATCCGCACCGTTCCCGACAGCTTCGCGGAAATCATTCCATTTCGGTTCGATAAAGTCTGAACCGCCCGTTTCCTTTTTGGAATCGAGAAAAAATACGACGTAGGCAAAGATCGAAAGAAATCCGAGCAGAATTATCGAATAGAACAAAAACGTCTGGTCGGGAACGCCTTCGCCCGTAAAAACGGCGTAGAACCATTTGCCGAAGTCTTTTACATCCTCATAATATTTGACCGCCAGTCCAAAAAGAACTATCACGGCCAAAACTTGTGCCGTCGCCAAAAGATTGAATCTATTCTTTTGAAAAAATTCCGTGGCGGTCAGTTTTTCCCAGA
>JBGTRS010000287.1:0-6225 GCA_041940665.1 Pyrinomonadaceae bacterium
CCTTCCAAATTTGCCGCTTCGATAAATATCAGAAGACTTGAAAATGGGGAAATATCGGTGGCGGACGAAGATGTTGATACGGTTGAAACGGTCGAAGAAACCGAGGAGCCGGCGACGGAAGAAACCGAAGCGGAAAATACCGACGAAAATGCGAATATAATCGTCAATCCCGAAACCGACGAAAGGTTCAAGACACCCGAACCGACGCCGTTGGAACCGATCGTAACGCCGACTCCGCATATCGAAGAATCCGAAGATTACGATGTCACGGCAACCGCTCCGGTCATCCATCTCGCCAACAAGGATAAAAATCTGCTCGCCGATTTTCCTTACGGACAAGGCCGGATCATCTTTTTGAGCGATCCGTATATCGTTTCCAATGCCGGAATCCGTCTGGTTGATAACGCTCAACTCGGCATCAATGTCGTGACATCGAGGCCGGGAACCATCGCCTTTGACGAATATCATCAGGGTTACGGAAAAAGCGACAACCGGCTTTTCGAGTATTTTGCCGGAACGCCCGTTATAGCGATCTTTCTCCAGGTTTTTCTGCTGGTCGGATTGATCTTTTATTCGCAAAGCCGCCGTTTTGCGAGAGCTTTGCCAAGTGATGAACCGAATCGTCTGTCCAAACTCGAATATGTTTCGGCCATGGCCGAATTGCAGGAGCGAACAAAGGCTTTTGATCTGGCCATCGAAAATATTTACAGAGAATTCCGCCGTCGTGTAACGCGGCTTTTCGGTATTGATAATCATACGGCAAAACGCGAAGACATCGCCGCAAAGATCGCCGAAAGAACGAATTATAAAAAAGAAGAGATCGCCGACCTGATGTTTAAATGCGAAGACATAATGCACGGCGAGCCGACCAAAAAGAAGGAGATAGTTGATCTCGTAAGCCGTCTGCGGGAGGTCGAGGAAGCACTCGGTTTGCGAAGGGGGAAGAAGCGTGATTCGTAATTCGTTTTTTTTATTTTCTGAAATTTTTGAGACTTAGTTCAAAGAAGTATTTTAATTGTGTAAAGCGTAAAACGTATTACGAATTACGTATCACGAACACAAAATGACAAGTTCCGCCCTATTCATTCTGATCTTGCTCTTTTTCATCATGAGTGCGATCGGTGTGGTGACGGGAAGCAATTCGCTGGTCACAGTTCCGGTGATGTTCCAGTTCGGCATCGAACCGAAAATCGCCGTGGCGACGAATATGTTCGGATTGACCTTTATGAATATCGGGGCGACCTTACCGTTTTTGAAAACAAAGGTGATCGAATATAAAAAGATTTCGCCTCTGATATTTTTGACAATTATTTCGTCCGCTCTGGGAGCTCTGCTCGTCGGCTATGTGACGAATCAGAGCATCAAGGTTATAGTCATTGCCGGAATGATCTCGGTTGCCGTTTTTACGCTTTTCAAACGCGATGCGGGAATTGCCAAGACGGCGGAAATTTCAACCGGAGCCACCGTCCTGACCTATATTTTTACGTTCCTTCTGGGAATTTACGGCGGTCTATATAGCGGCGGCTACACGACGCTTCTGACGGCTCTTTATGTTGCTTTCTTCGGGATGACCTTTACCGAAGCCGTTGCCGGAACAAAACTTATCAACATATTTTCTTCCGGCATCGCGACAGCGATTTTCGCCTGGCAGGGTTTGATTGATTACAAACTCGGTATTATCCTAGCCGTGACGATGTTCGCCGCCGCCTACATCGGAGCCAAAACGGTGACCAAATTAAACGACGTCTGGCTCAAGAGGATTTTTCTCTCGGTCGTATTTTTACTGGCTTTGAAGATGATTTTTGATTTTATTTTTAGATAAGATTCTGCCCGCGAATGACGCGAATGAACGCGAATTTTAATTTTTACAAATTATCTTTTATTCGTGTAGATTCGCGTCATTCGCGGGCAGAAAAAGAACCAAATGCTAAATCACACACCGCAAACAATCGCACATATCCGCAACGAACTTGCCAAGGTCGTTGTCGGGCAGGATGAAGTTATCGAACAAATTCTCGTCGCCATTCTGGCGGAAGGCCACGCACTTTTAGAAGGCGTTCCCGGCACGGCAAAGACTCTGATCGTCAAGACGCTGGCCAGAATCATCGGAGCGAAATTTTCGCGGATTCAGTTTACGCCCGATCTGATGCCTTCGGACATTACGGGTACGAATGTCTTCAATATGCAGACGTCGGAATTCAAACTGCGTCCCGGCCCGATCTTTACCGATATTCTGCTTGCGGACGAGATCAACCGGACGCCGCCGAAAACGCAATCGGCTCTCTTGGAAGCGATGGAAGAACGTCAGGCGACGATTGACGGCAGACGCTACAAACTCTCGCCGCTCTTTACCGTTTTAGCGACGGAAAATCCGATCGAATACGAAGGAACTTATCCTCTGCCGGAAGCCCAGCTTGATCGTTTTTTGCTCAAAATTCTGATTGATTATCCGCGAAAAGAAGAAGAGCAAGAGGTCGTCGCCCGCTGGGATGCGGGGTTTGATTCGCATCACTTGGATGAAATTCCGCTCACGTTGCTGGAAGATGCGAATGCGATTGCTTTAGCACGTCGGGAAGTCAAACAGATGCGAACCCAGGACGGAATCCAAAAATATATCGTCGAGATCGTCCAGAAAACCCGCAGTCATCCGACGATTCTCTACGGGGCGAGTCCGCGGGCTTCCGTCGCTCTGCTTCTCTGTTCCAAGGCTCTGGCGGCGATCCGCGGCCGGGATTTTTCGACTCCCGATGATGTCCGCGATGTTTCGATGCCGGTCCTGCGTCATCGTCTGGCTCTGCGGGCCGAAGCCGAACTCGACGGGGCGACGACCGATGCGGTCATTTCCGACATTATCAAAACGGTGGAAGTGCCGCGTTAGAGCCGGAAGAGAGTTGTGAGAGTTTTAAAAAGTATGACAATTCAAAAATAATTTGTCATAATTTCAGCGTAGGATAATTGCGGAAAGTTTTATAGAACCTTCAAATTTTTATCAAGCACTCCCGGCAATAATCTTTGCAATGACTGATTATTCACGCAGAAAGTTTCTCAAACAGATCGGTGCGGTTGCGGTTTTGTGTCTGACAAACCGGACCGCTTTTTCTTTACCGGGCTGCGGCGGCGGTCAGGATTTTGAAATGCTCGTCGTCGGCGATTCCCTGATCGCCGGACAGGGATTAAAGAAAGAAAATAAGTTTTCCACACTTGTGGAAAACTGGCTCGAAGAAGAATTTTTCGGCGGAAAACGCCAGGTCAATCTCAAAAACAAATCGCATTCGGGAGCAAGAATTTTTCTGGCGGACGAAGAAAAAAAGGCTCTCGAAAAAGCCGGGTTGGAGTCGGATAAGTTTTATCATCCGGAAATAAATCTCTCGTTTCCGAGCATCAAGACGCAGATTGACGTGGCCGCCGCCGAATACAAAACCGAAGGACGGGAAGCCGGAGACATCAATCTGATAATGCTTTCGGGCGGCATTACGAACATCAACAGCTCCTACATTCTCAATCCTTTCAAAAAAAACAAACCTCTGCGGGAAAAGATCGAAAGATACTGCCATCAGGCGATGTTTGAATTTTTACAGCACGCGGCAGAAACTTTTCCGAATGCTCTTATCACGGTCATCGGCTATTTTCCGATGGTTTCCAAAAAATCTTCGAGCGGCGAGATTTACAACGCCATTCTCGAACTCTACGAAATCCCGCGTCCGACTAAACCTGTTTTCAACAACATCCTGACCAAGCAGTTATTCAAGATCATGCATCATAAGATGAACAAGCGTTCCCGTATCTGGCTGGAAGGTTCAAACAAGGCTCTCGAGACCGCCATCGGACGTCTGAACAAAAAACACGGCGAAAAAAAAGCGGTTTTCGTCAGATCGCCGATTACCGAAGACAGATGCTTCGGGACGAAAAACTCTCTTCTTTGGGGAATGGCGAAAAAAGGCCGGGCCGAGGACGATCTCTATGACGAACGGATCAAGGTTTGCGGGGAAACGATCGGGAGTTTGGAGGATCTCGAACTCAAATTCAAAACGAGATTCTGCGAACTTTCCGGCATCGGCCATCCGAACGTCGAAGGCTCAAAAGCTTACGCCGAAGCAATTCAGGAAACTTTAAGGGAAAACAGTAAATTGCTGTTTTTTGAAAGAGAAGAACAATTAACAATTAATGTGAACAAAGAGTAGAAATAAGGGCTTGAAATTATCAATTATTAACTACCTCGTGGGTTATGGAACAAAAAACCATAAAGAAATAGTTGATATTTGATAACTGATATTTGCTTATATTCCAAGGTTTTCAACTTTATTTCTTCTACTCTTGATTCACATAATTATACCGTTAACTATTCGGTAAATTCGATCGAATAACCGTCAATCCAGCCGCGGGAGCCGTGTTCGCATTCGATCTGATACCATTTGCTCGAGGAACTTTTGCGGTTGATGATGGCGATCCGGTCGTTGTTCGGCAAAACGTCAACGCGTCTTGCCCGACCGCTCGGCGAAGACCTTAAAACCGCCCGGTTTTTTATGATCCGTCCGTTTAGTTTTGCCGTGTCGGCTTCCAGGTTCGGTTCGGAATGTCTATCGTTTGAAGATTTTTTAGCCCGCGTCTTTTCCGTGTTCTGATTCGCATTTTCCGTATGTGCGGCAATTTCCGGGTTTTGGTTTGCATCGGACACATTGTTCATATAAAAAAATCCGACTCCCATAATGGCCAAAACGACACCGCCGCCGATGATCAAACCGATGACGAGGAAAATTGCATATTTTAAGCAACTGCGGCTTTGCTTCGGCGGATGCGGCGGCGGAAAATTGCCGTGGTCGGGAACATACGGATTGACCTGCGGCGGCTCCTCGGTCGGTTGGGTGCGTTGCGGAACATTATCGGAACTTGAAATATCGAAACTGATCGGCTGATGGCGGATGACCGTTTCCTGTTCGCCTTCGTCGCGGTTTACGGGCGAAAAATCCGACGGAAGCGGCAATTTTTCTTCGATGAGAGGTGAGCCGTCTTCCTTGCAGAATTGCAATTCATCTTCAAAAACCGTATTGCATTGCGGACATCTTTTCATATTTTCCCTGTTCCCGGTAATCTTGAGTTTCCGTTTTTTAGTATAAAGTTATTGAAGTTTTTTTGAAAATATAAAGACGGCAAACGATTGCCTGGCGGAGGTTTTTTTAGGTATCATAAAATTTGAAAAAAGCGAGGATAAAGAAAAATGCTGAGAAAAATTCGCGGAAGCACCATTTAATAACTTGACGGGGAAGAATTCCGAAAAATCATTGCTCCATATCGAAGGCGAAGGCATCGTAGTGGACATCGGAACGGGCGACGGACGCTTTGTGTACGGTTCGGCTCTGAAGAATCCGCACAAATTTTTCATCGGGATAGATGCGAATGCGAAACCGCTGGAGAAAATCTCGATGAAGGCGACGCGCAAATCCGGTAAAGGCGGTGCAGAAAATGTCTTGTTTTTGCAGGCCGCGGTCGAAGATTTGCCCGAAGAACTCGACGCGGTGGCGGACGAAATTCACATCCATTTTCCCTGGGGCAGTCTTCTCCAGGCCGTCGCCTGCGGAGAAAGCGAAATCTTAAAAAGTCTCCGAAAGATATGCGGCGAAGACTGCTTGCTCGAAATTGTTTTCGGCGTTGATAGGGAAAAAGATAAGGCGGAGATCGAAAGACTCGAACTTCCCGAATTTTCAAACGAATATCTCGAAAAAACTCTCGTCCTGAAATACGAAGCCGCCGGTTTCCGGCTTTTGAAAAAAGGCATTCTCTCCGCCACAGATCGGGAAAACCTCGAAACATCCTGGGCCAAAAAACTGAAACGAAACGAAAACCGCCCGGTCGTCTGTCTTGTTTTTCGGGCAAACTGAAAATTCTCAGTTATCGAGTTTCATCCTCCGCAAGAGTTCCCGGAAACGCGGTTCATCGCGTAACGGATCGAAGACCGGATCGGCTTTGACAAAGGCCAGCATAAAAGTATGATCGTCAAAGGCCCGTTCCAGATTGTCGAGGGCTTTTTCTTTTTCGCCGAGAAAACTATAGACGATCGCGTTGTTGTAAGTGCTCTTGCCTGCCGTGATTCTGTTTTTCAGGTATCCCGGGTAGCCGTCTTTCAGGTAAGAATCTTTGTAGCCGTTCAATCTGTCATCAAATTTTTTCTTCCATTCGGTAAAATCGTTGACAAAAGATTCATTTATATTTGCCGCTGTCATATCCGCT
>JBGTRS010000288.1:0-6224 GCA_041940665.1 Pyrinomonadaceae bacterium
TTTTAAGTTCGAATCTCTTTTCAAACCTATTCTTTTTCTTCTTTTTTACCGGTGTCGGTTTTCTGATTTTCTTCCTTTTTCCGTCTTCTCAGCTTTTTCGGTTTCGGACGGTGTTTGCCGAAACTACCCGCGAAAATTTTTCCGCGTTTTGTTTTTTTATCACCTTTTCCCATAGTTTATTTACTCCTTGAAAAATTTAATAATTTATACCCGTTGACCCGAACCGAAACGGATTCGGTCAACGGGCTGCAAAATCAACAAATTTTGATTTATAGATAAAAAGATATTTTAATCGGATTACAATCTGATTTCTATTATCCAAAATTATCCCGAAAATTACTAATCGGCAGAATCGTCTTTTTGCTTTTCCCTCAAATTATATGCCGACGCCTGATCGGAATTGTCGGGATCTTCGTCTTCGATTCCCGCCAGACGTTTTCTTCGGATGTCGAGCATAAAACGGTCTGTCCGGTACCAGATGTCATAGACGATCAAGGTCATCGCCAGATACGTGCCGACCTCCCAGAGCCTCGTCCGGTCGCCGAACAGCTGATAACCGACCGAAAGAATAAGAAACAGAATCACGCTGGCTTTATAGGCCAGGCGGTGAAGCGTCCGGTCGGTGAACATATTCTGCTTATCCTCGCGTTCTTCGGGCAGTAATTGCCAGATAAAAAGGATGAGAAATGTCAGACCGATGATGATTTCAAAGACCGCAAACGTATATGTTATACCGAGAGCCAGAGCGGGCGGAAAATGGATCGCCTTGAAATAACTGACCATTTGTTCCCGGTAATTGACACCGAACCACCCCTGCGGAAGTTGCGGCTGGATCGTGTAAAGAACATTGTTGTCCTTATCCACGACCGAACCCTTGGAAGCCCAGCTTTCGTGAACGATGACAGGTTCGCCGTCGAAAAATTTGTCCAACCCGTCCAAAGTCCAGAACAAAGCCCAGAATAATAACAGAAGTGTGATCAAATTTAAACGATGGTCGAATAGATGTATGAGTTTTTTAATCATTTTTCTCTTCCTCCTTCTTCTCCGCCTGTTCGGCTTCAAAATTGTAGGACGATGCCTGCAGATTCGGAACGTTCAGTTCGCCGTCTTCCATATCCTTTTTCTTCATTTCAAGGAAAAACTGATCGGTGCGGTACCAGAGATCGTAGGTGACGATCGTCATCAAAAGGTAGGTGCTGTGTTCCCAGACCTCGATACGGTCGCCGAATAAAATATCGCCGGTCAAAAAGGCGATAAATATCCAGATGCTCGCTTTGAAAATAAGGCGATGCACGGTGCGGTCGGAAAACAGATTGACCCGGCCTTCCTCAAAATCCCGGTCGCGGGTGAATTGTTTCAGAAACAGCCAGAAAAAAAGGAACGAGAGTATAATTTCGAGGATCGCAAAAAAATAAAGCGTGATGGTGGCGATGATCGGCGGGAGATGCAGGGTGCGAAAATAATTGGCGAATTTTGCATCGCGGGTAACGCCGTACCAGCCGACCTTTTCCGACGGCTGGATCGAATAGACGACATTTTCCGTTCCTTTTTCGACCAGATATCCCTGCGATGCCCAACGCTCGGTGATCAATTGCGATTTACCGTTAAAAAACTTATCAAACCCGTTCAAACCCCAGAACAGAGCCCAAAAAAGAAACAGAATGGTTATAAGATTGACTTTTGCATCTATCTTATAAATTAGATTTTTCATTGTGACTGCACCTCCTTTTTTATGGTTACGGCTTCATAAAAAAGCAAGCCGGATTATGTTTCAAAAATCTTTTTAGAATTTAAAGACCGTATCGAACTGAATGCGGATCGTTTCGCGGTCGAGCGAACCGGCCGGAGTTTCGCGGAAAGCTCCGAGCAGACCGTTCAGACGTTTGTTGAAAAGTCCGGTGATATTGAACGTCACACGCGGGTCGGCCGTGTAGCTGAAGAACAGACGATGCCCGCGAATATCGGACGGCTGAAGGAGATCGTCCCAATTGAACGGCGATAAAACTGCATCCTTTTCGATTCTTAAGTATGTATAGCTGAACGCGAGATCGCCTCTGACGGCAGAGTTGAAATCCTGTCCGCGATTTTTACGCAGACTTTTGAACTGTATTTCCGCCCAGACGCCGTCGCCTTCATTGTTCGGCAGAAAAACATCTTCGCCGTTTGCTCCCGCCACCACGACATCGCGGGTTTGCGTGTTTTTGACGTAATCAAAAATTACCGTGACCGGCAGATGCCGGAATTGTTTGAAATCGAGTTGAGCGATCACGTCAACCAGATTAAAACCCGAGGCAAGCCGGCCGTTGCGGTTGACGGCGGCGTTCGTTCCGGCGGAAAGCCCGAGATTGCCGTTGCCGGATACGAGCAGATCACGCGAAATTGTCGCAACACCCGTGACGGTGCGGGCGGGTTCGGTGGCGGTAGCGGGAATCGTGATCGTGACGGGCAGTTGCAGATTACTGCCGAAAACCTGGACGGGATTGATCGCGTCCGTGTTGGCAAAATAGAGATCGGCGAGCGAAAGCGTCAGACTCGTGTTCGGCGAAAGGGCAAATTTTGTCTGGATCTGCCCGCCGAAAAGCCCCAGGTCCCGGCCGTTGCGGCGGGATTCGCCCAGATTTATCGTGCCGTCCGCGTTGCGGACAAAGGTCGTTCCGCGTTCGAGCATCGGCAATTGCCACGCACTCAAGGTTATATTTTTTAAGAATTTATTTTTTATATCGCGGGAAAAAGTTTCGCCGACCCCTTCGACCTGCACGTCGTTATCAATCGTCATTTCGGTCTTTGTCCAATTCGGTTCGAATTTTCCGGCAATAATTTTTAAGCCCGGAAGCGGTTTCGGCCGCCAGGCGACATACGCCCGATCCAAAGCGAAGGGTTTACGAGAAAAGAAATCGGTTAGAACCGGATTCGGCGAAGCGGGATTGGCGAGGCTTCCGCCACTTAAGCGAAAACCCCATTCAAACTCTTTGTCCATCCGTTTTTCGCCGTTCGGTGCAAACGCTCCGGTGAAAACATCCCGACCGATCTTGCCTGTCACGGCAAACCTTAGCCGAAAGCGGATGCGTTGCCGCGATGACAGTTCGTTTCCGAGAATCGCCGGATTGTTTATATTCGCAGCGTTATTCAAAAGTCCGTATTGCGAATCATACTGCATCCGCAGATCGCCGCTAAAGCCGAGTTTGCCGAGTTGATTGTTTTCGATCTGCCCGGAAGTTTTTTTCGTCTGTTCTTCCAGTTTGGTCAGACGGGTTTCGACATCAGCGGGAACATTTACGGTTTGAATATCAGCAGCTTGTGATTCGGAGTTGGAAGGCGGAGTTGTCACAGTGGTCGGTTTTTGCAGGGATTCGATGATTTTGGCTTGCTGTAAGAGCATCGAGCGTAGCTGTTCGATCTCTTTTTGCTGTTCCTGCAATTGCTGTTTTATCTTTTCAATTTCCGTCGGCGGTGGCGGAGAATTGCTTTCGGAAGGTTTCGGCAAAGATGGATCGTTTTTCTGTGTCGGTTGAAAATTTTGAGCCGAAACACAAAGGCAAAAAAGACAGATCAACAGAAAAACAGAAAGCGGTTTAGGGGCTGTGTTTGTCATAAGCGTCCTGAACTCCCGTTTGTTTAATTAAAATTAAATTGTTTCGTCTTCCGAACTTTATACAGAACAACCCTAAAAATCCTTACACGAATTGTATAAAGACAGGATTACGAGGTAATTGTGAACTCAAAATTACGAGTTATCGCCGTTTCCGTTATCCGGCAATAAATGTTTCTTAAAATCTTCGGGGAACCGCTTGACCGCTCCCTGAATCGCCCAGGCCGCCGCATCGCCCAATGCACAGAAGGATTTACCTTCGATGTTGTCGCATAAGTCCAAAATTAATTGAGCATCTTCGGGACGACCGCCGCCGTCGGCGATCCGCGTAAAAATCTTGGTCAGCCAATCCGTTCCTTCGCGGCACGGCGTACACCAACCGCAGGATTCATGTTTGTAAAATTCGGTCAGGTTTTTGGTCGAATCAACCATATCAACCGTTTCGTCGATGACGATAAAACCGCCCGAACCGACGAGCGAACCGCCTTCAACTAAACCTTCATAATCCATCAGGACGTTTTGGCCGATAATCTGATCGGCACGCATCGCATAAACGGATGAACCGCCCGGAATACAGGCCTTTAATTTTTTGTCATCCCGAAGCATTCCGCCGCAGTCTTCGAGGATGAATTTCTCCATATCGTCGTAGCCCATCGGAAGTTCATAAACGCCGGGTTTTTTGACGTGGCCGGAAACCGACCAGAGTTTTGTGCCGCCGCTCTTTTCCGTGCCGAGTTGCTGCCACGCTTCGCCGCCCATTTCGATGATCTGCGGGACGGCCGTTAAGGTTTCGACATTATTGACGACCGTCGGGCAGGCATAGACGCCTTCGACAGCCGGAAACGGCGGTTTCATCCGCGGATGACCGCGTTCGCCTTCGAGACTCGATAAAAGGGCGGTTTCTTCTCCGCAAATATACGCACCGGCTCCCGTATGCGTATAGAAATGACAGGTAAAATCGCTTCCGAGGATATTTTCGCCGACGAGGTTTGCTTCTTTCGCTTCCTCGATGGCTTTGTCCATAATATCTATCAGATATTTATATTCGCCGCGAAAATATATGTAGCAGGTTTCCACGCCGAGGGCGAACGCCCCGATGAGCATTCCTTCGATCAAAGCGTGCGGATCGCGTTCGAGCAGGTAGCGGTCTTTGAACGTACCGGGCTCGGATTCATCCGCGTTGCAGACGATATATTTCGGCTTCGGCGAATCTCTGGGGACGAATGACCATTTCATTCCGGTCGGAAAACCCGCGCCGCCTCGTCCGCGAAGTGCCGATTTTTTTACTTCCTCGATGATCTCGTCCGAAGACATATTCATCGCCTTTCGAAGAGACCTGTATCCGCCGTGTTCCTCGTAAACCTTTAGTGTATGCCCGTTCTCAACGTGCATCAATTTCAATTGTAAAGGTTCGCATCCTATTGCTTTGATTTCCATAAATTAAACTACCAACGCTTTCCGTTGTCATAATCTTCTTTGCTAATAATATTACTTACAATTCCTAAAACATCGCTTCGCTTGACAGTTTTATTTTTCCAAAATCTGCTGTCATAACTGTTTGGTCTGTTATCACCTAAAACAAAATAGGTGCCTTTTGGAACAATTATTGGTGCAAAGTCGTCTTTTGATTCAATTTTTGAAAAGTTTTCATCAATCATTGTATCGTTTATAAAAACTTTCCCTTCTCGTAATTCTACTTTTTCACCTTCTAAACCAATTACTCGAAAAACAAATTGCCCGTCTTCTTTGATATTAGCTTCGCTATTTGCATAAACTTTGAAAACAATTATGTCGAACCTTTCTATCAATTCCATTTCGGTTGTTTTAAATATTGAATAACCAAAATGATCACCTGTTTCAATTGTTGGCGACATAGAATCGCCCGACGCAACTCCGTGTCCAATAGATATAAAATTTTGAAGTCCACAACCAAACTGTAAACAGCAAGAAATAAAAATTGTGTAAATAAACAACCGCTTCACAATTATTCGCCAAAATTCACTTGATTTATTTCAAACATTTGCCCGTAACCTTCTTCCGCCCAATACCAAACCGTGACAACGCCTTCGTTGTTATGACAGGAATGCGAGATGTTCAGAACATTTTCGCGTCCGATTGAATCCGCAAAATCGCAGGCTTCCTGAAAAAGGGAATCCCAGGATGTCCAGGAACTGCGAAAAACTTCAAATTTCAAATGTGAATTCATAGTCTCAAATAGTATAGTGCTTTTTAACTTAGCTATTTATTTTGAGAATCCGTGTCATAATCCATCCGCAAATAAAGTGTAAACTGCACGACCGGCTCAATTCCGACCGGCGTTAGGACTTTGTCAAATCCTTTTGAATCAACCGGATCATAATAAAATGACCTTTGATAACCGACGTATCTTTCCGACGGATAAAACGCGTCGTATTTTTCGATTGCCAGACTTTTCGGAGTCAGCGTAATCCCGAACGTGTCAAGATATTTCTTATGTTTCGCTTTGATTATTTGGCTTGCCTGGTCAAACAACATCGCCCGAGCTTTTTCCGTATCGCTGACGATATAATCAACTTTTATCAGGTCGAAAATGGATTTGCCGGCCGCCAAGGTGACGATCTTTTCAAATAACCTGCGGTCTTTATAACGAATGGAG
>JBGTRS010000289.1:0-6207 GCA_041940665.1 Pyrinomonadaceae bacterium
GCTTCTTTCGCCCTCTATACGATCTACCGTTTTGATTACGACGCCGAACAGAACGGCTATCTGTTTGCCTACGTCGGTCTTCTTTCGATCATTATGCAGGGATTTCTGTTCGGCAAACTCGTTAAAAAATTCGGCGAAGCGAATCTCGTCGTGATCGGTTCATTTCTTTTGAGCGGTGCTTTGATCGCCTTCCCGTTCGTCGGTCCCGAATGGGGCGGTCTGGCCGGATTGCTGATCGGAATGGCGTTTTTCTCGGTCGGAAATTCCCTTTCATCTCCGGCTTTAACGAGTCTCGCCTCAAAGATCGCCAGCGAAGAGGAACAAGGCAAAGCCCTCGGCGTTCTCCAATCGGGAGCCAGTCTCGCCCGGGCGGTCGGTCCGGTCATCGGCGGTTTTTTGATTATCAATGCGGCCGAAAAAATCGATGATCATACGCTCGTCAGAACCTTCTGGACGGCGGCCGGAATTATGTTTTTCGCCTTTCTGATGGCGGTTTACTTTGCTCTGATCGGTCAAAAAAGAAATTTTACGAAAGAAAGCTTATCTTAATTATTTGAATTTAGACTGAACCGTTCTATCATAGATTTTATGAAACGTGTAACAGGCATCGGCGGTGTATTTTTTAAAGCTAAAGATCCGAAAAAATTGGCGGAGTGGTATGAAAAACATCTCGGCATTCCGTTTGACGGAAATCCGTACGCAAGTTTTACGTGGGATAAGATCGGCGGAATCACCGTTTTTTCGATGTTTCCCGAAGATACGGATTACTACGCACCTTCGGAAAAACCGTTTATGTTCAACTTCCGCGTTGACGATCTTGACGGACTTCTGAAAATTTTAAAGGAAGAAGGCGTTGACGTGATAGACCAAACGGAGGAATATTCATACGGCAAATTCGGCTGGATCGTTGACCCGGAAGGAAACAAGATCGAACTCTGGGAGCCGATAGATGACGGTTTTGAAGAAGAAGAGTAATTATAATTTTTTAGTTTTAACTCGTCTTACGCAATTTGAAATTTTTCTTGTCGCTGAAAGCGACCAACAACATAGCGTAGGGTGAAGCGAATGCAATGAGCGTAACCCTACGTCTGTTGAAAATGTTTATTGCTCTCTGTAAGTGAGCAACATCAAGCCTTTTGTTGCTCTCTTTCAGAAAGCGGACATTCAACTTAATTAAACGTAGGGTTTCACCCTACGCTATCATGTAAGTCGCATTCAGCGACAAAAACCGAAATCGCGTAAGATGAGTTTATAATTATAAGTGAGTTGAAAAATAACAGTAAAAAAAATAGCGAAAAGGATTTGCGTGAAACAAATGACCAATCACGCGACATTACATTTGCCCCTTCGACACCGCCGGTTCGTTCGATCATGCGGGTGGTCGTCATCACGGTTTTGATTTTATCGCTCACGTTTTTGCTCGGAGCGACGCTGTATCTGCTCAGTTTTCTGCTGTTTTTACTGGTGCTGTCGATATTTTTCGCGTATCTTCTCGACCCGCTCGTGAAAACCATCCGCCGGCCGTTCAAGGTCAGAAATCTCGACCGGCTGATGCCGCGGCCGCTGGCGATCGTCGTTTCTTATCTATTAGTTTTCAGTGTTCTGGCCCTGGCGATCAGCTATCTATCTCCGATCATTTCGGAACAGATCAGAGAGTTTGCCGAAAACCTTCCAAACTATGCAACCCTGATTCAAGAACGGCTTGCCGAAATAAACAATCGCTATGAGCAACTGATGATAACCGAGGAAATGCAGAAACAGATCAACACGTACATCACCTCCTTCGTTCAAACGATGACGGTTGCTTTGACGGCATTTTTAGGGGCGGTTGCCTTATATACGGCGACATATCTGCCCTGGATGCTTCTGATTCCGATTCTCGCTTTTTTCTTCCTCAAAGATGCAAATCTTCTTCGTCTGACGTTTTTAAGCTGTTTTCCGTCGGGAAGCTGGCGTTCGCGGGCCGATTCGCTCCTCAACGACGTCAACAAAACGCTCGCCGCCTACACGCGGGCGATGCTTATTTCCTGCGTGCTGATCGGTTCGATCTGCACTCTCGGTTTTACTGTGATCGGTCTCGATTATCCGGTTCTGCTCGGCATCTTGGCGGGAATTTTTGAGTTTGTTCCGCTTCTCGGCCCTTTAACGCTCGGCGTCATCGCCATTCTCGTCGGAGCATTTTCCGACAATCCGTGGCACGCTCTCTGGGTTTTTATCTTTTTGGTCACCTTACGGTTCGTTCACGATTATTTTACATATCCGCGGATTATGCAGGACGGCGTTCATCTGCATCCCTTTGCCGTCATTCTGTCCGTTTTGGCCGGCGAACAGATCGCCGGAATTCCGGGCGTGTTTTTGTCCATTCCGATCGTCGCGATCATCACGGTTTTATACAAACACATCCTCGAACACAGCGGCAAAAAAGGAATTTTGGTCGAAATTTTCAATTCAAAAGATCCGGCGGCGAACGAATCTAATGATTTGCCGGAGAATTCAAAAACCGACGAAGCCGAAGTCGTGAATCGTGAATCGTGAATCTAATTTATGTGAATCAAGGGTAGAAACGGAACGCCGGCATCTTGCCGGCGTTACATTGCAAAAATCTTATCTTTGATTCACATTAATTCGCCGCCGCCTGTCTTTTTTCCTTCATCAATTCGACAAAGCGTCGGAAATGATGCGTCGCATCGTGCGGTCCCGGAGCGGCTTCCGGGTGATATTGAACGCTGAAGACCGGCAACTGTTTATGGCGGATCCCGGCAACCGTTTTGTCATTGAGATTGATGTGCGTGATCTCGACATTCTCCGGCAGAGATTCGCCGTCGATGGCAAAGCCGTGATTGTGCGAGGTGATTTCGACCGTTCCGTTTTTCAAATCCTTGATCGGCTGATTTCCGCCGCGGTGGCCGAACTTTAACTTATAGGTTTTTCCGCCGAAGGTCTGCCCCAAGAGCTGATGCCCGAGACAGATGCCGAACATCGGGACATTTTTTTCCGTCAGAGCCTTTATCTCTTCGACCACATTTTCCATCGCCGCCGGATCGCCCGGGCCGTTTGATAAGAAAATTCCGTCGGGGTTTAACTTCAAAACCTCATCGGCGGACGTATCCGCGGGAACGACCGTGATGCGACAGCCTTCTCTGGCAAAGTTTCGCAGGGAATTGGTTTTGACGCCGAAATCGTAGCAGACGACGTGGAATTTTTCTTCGCCTTCCGCCTCGACCTCGAAAAACTTATCGGTCGTTACAAAACTGGCCAGTTCGCGATTTTTCATTTCGGGCGATTGTCTGACCCGTTCAAGCAGACTTTGTTCGTCCAGATCAACGCTCGAAATGGCGGCCCGCATCGCCCCCTTGTCGCGGATGTGGCGAACCAAAGCCCTTGTATCAATATGCTCGATGCCGACTACATGGTGGCGTTTGAGATAGGAATCAAGCGTTTCGCTCGAACGCCAGTTGGATTTGATCGGGCTCGCTTCCCGAATCACAAAACCTTCCACCCACGGACGTTTCGATTCGACATCGTCTTCATTGACGCCGTAATTGCCGATGAGCGGATAGGTCATACAGACGATCTGTCCGGCATAACTCGGATCGGTCAGAATTTCCTGATAACCCGTCATCGAAGTATTAAAAACCATCTCGCCGAAGGTTTCGCCTTCCGCACCGAACGACAAACCGCGAAACGTGCGGCCGTCTTCAAGAACCAAAATTGCTTTTTTTGATAAGTCCATATTAACTGATAACTGATAACTGATAACTGATAACTGAACTAAGTTTTGAATTATCACTTATCATCTATCACTTATCAGTTATCAAAAACTTTCCGCCCGGATGTCGTCATCCGCCGCTTTCTGTCCGCCGTCGCCTTCGAGATTCGCTTCGCCGCGGTTGATGAAACCTAAATTCGAAGGCCGCCAATAGCGGAAAAAGGCTTTGCCGTAGATGTATTTTTCGGGAACCAAACCCCAGAGACGTGAATCGGATGAATTATCCCGATTATCGCCCATCACGAAATAATGATGATCTTCGACCTTTTCCGGCTGATAATTCGGGAGCTGCTGATTATGTTCGACATCCAAGTAAGGTTCGTTCAACTGCGTTCCGTTGATAAAAACAACCCCGTTGCGGACTTCGACCGTTTCGCCCGGCAAACCGATGACGCGTTTGACAAAACTTTTGTCAGGATCGTTCGGATACCAGAAAACGACTATATCGCCGCGTTCGATATGTCCCCAGCTGAAACTCTCGATATTGTAATAGACGAGTTTATTGACCAGGAGACGCTCGCCGTTATGAAGCTGCGGCACCATCGAGGTTCCTTCGACGACGACCGGCTGGGCGACAAAAACGCCGAACAGAATAAAGATGGCGATGATCAGAACGACATCACGCAAAAGTCTGACGCTTTCAAACCAGAGGCTCTGCTTGGCGGCCCGTTTGAATTTATGCACCTCGATGTCCGGGTCATCGTTGATCGAAACCGCACCGAATTCAAACCTGTCTTTTTGATTTAACTTGAACATAATCCGCAAATCTGATGTGACATCTGAGGTTCGGAGTTGGAAAAATTTTTCCATCTAAAAATTACCCTTTGAAACGCTCTTTGTCAAAGGTTTTCGGCAATGAATTCGGGCAGGATTCGAAAGCCGGAAGGCGGACATCTCTGTCCGCCAAAACTTTATTTGATAAAAAAATATATGAGATGCCGAAAGATGAAATTTGGCGGGCAAGGATGCCCGCCCTCCGCAACCGGAAAAAATCTATTGAAACGGATTTCCGTCTTTATCGAGTTTGATGATCTCGCCGTAATTTAGTTCGCGGACGCCTTGTTCGATCTTGTCAACGTCGCCGACGATGACCCAGATGATCTCATCGGGACGGACGAATTTCTTTCCGGCGGCGGCCAGCTGGGCTTCGGTCAGATTCCGCATATTCGTGCCGTAATTCGCCCAGAAATTGTCCGGCAGATTGTAACTGACGAGATCGATCGCCGCCGCATCCAGAGACGAAAGCGTTTCGAACCGGCCGGGCAGACGCGAGGTCATATTCCGCATAATGCTTTGGAACTCCTCGCCCGTGATCGGTCTTTCGCCCGCAATATCTTTGATTTCCTTGATGACCTCCATCATTGATTCCTTGGTTTTATCGGTCTGGACGGGAGCGAGAACAACGAACGGACGCTGACCGCGGGCATCTTGAATGCCGCCGCGGGTGCCGTAACTCCAATGTTTATCAAGCCGCAAGTTTCTGTTCAGACGCGAGGTCGCCATTCCGCCGAAGTTTTGGAAAAGCGGTTCGCTTGCCAGGTCTTCAGCCTGTCCGCTCGCTTCGGATATATGTGCGGCGAGAATCGTTGATTGAGCCGCATCCGGTTTATCTATTAGATAGATTTTCTTGCCGGTAGTTCTGGCAACATTGGAAATGTTCTTTTTCGGGGCGGTGCCGGCTTTCCAGTTTCCGAAGGCCGCTTCGAGCATCGGCAAAACTTGGGAAAGCGTCGTATCGCCCGTCACGATAACGGTCGAACTTCCGGGTTTGAACCAATCACCGTGCCATTTCGACAGATTCTCACGCGAGATGCTCTCGACGGTTTCAACGAACCCGGAAGCGGGTTTGCCGTAAGCGTGATCCAGGCCGTAAAGGATCACCGGCATGACGCGAAAAGCCATCGCGTTCGGCGTCGCTTTATCCTGAGCGATATCGGCGAGGCGGCGCTGTTTTTGAATCTGGAACTGATCGGCCGGAAAAGCCGGGTTCAAAACGACATCGGCCATCAGTTCGAGCGATGGTTTTAATTTCTCGCTCGTCGCCTGCAAACGGACGAACGAAAGATCGAGACCGCTGCCCGTATTCAAACTTGCTCCGAGCATATCTAATTCATCGGCGATCTGAAAAGCGGTGCGGGTTTTCGTTCCTTCGTCCATCAGATCGAGGGCAAGTGTCGCCAGTCCCGCTTTTTCCGCCGAGTCGGACGCCGAACCCGCATCAACTGCCAAAGTTACATTGACGATCGGGGCGGAATGTCGTTCGAGCAGAATCACATCAAGACCGTTTTTCAGTTTCGCCCGCCGGACTTCGGGAAATTTGATCGTCGGGGCTTCGCCGAGCGTCGGCACCTGTTTGCGGTCAACGGCGGTTTTCTCCGTCGAAAGATTCGGAGCGGGTTTGACGAGCATCGTATAGTGATTGTTTTTGAGCCAGAGGT
>JBGTRS010000290.1:0-4116 GCA_041940665.1 Pyrinomonadaceae bacterium
GGCTTTACCGAAATGATATGTCAGAAAAGAAATCAGATAATGAATCGCAACCAGCGTCAGGATTACAATTATCGTATCGAAAAAACCTTCCCTTCCCGTAATTGCACGGCTTAAAATCGAACCGACGACAAAGCCCATTAAAATATCGAACGCCGTATAACCGCCCAAAAATCTGCGTTTGCCGAGACGAATCAATCCCAATGCCACACCATAGACGATCACCGTTCGTAAGATCATTTGTGTCAATGTCAGCTTTGAAAAATCTTCCTCGGCACCGATCATCCACAGGAAAATTCCGGAAAGTTGTTCAAACATATCTCTTCCCCCTTGAAATTTTATAATGTAAGGCAAAAGGCTGAAAACCATCATTCAGCTAATAACAGCAGAGTTAAAAGTGTAGCACGTTTCGGAATATCTTCAACGAGGACGTATTCTTCCAGAGTGTGGGCTCCGTCGCCCGCAATACCCAACCCGTCGAGAACGGGAACACCCAGAGCCCCGACAAAATTTCCGTCCGATGCACCGCCGACCTGTGTTTCTTCCAAATCATACTCAAAAGTTTGAGCGACTGATTTTGCCTTATTAAATAGTTTTATAACACCTTCGTTGCGTTCCATCGGCGGACGGTTTATTTCGCCGAGAAGTTCCAGTGAAACTCTTTCATCAAACGGCGTTAATGATTTTAATTCCCGTTCGATTCTCATTGCTTCTTCCAGAGTTTCAAACCGCACGTCAATCGTGCATTCGGCTTCCGCCGGGACGACGTTGGTTGCCGTTCCGCCTATGATTTTTCCGACCGTGACGGTCGTGCCGATCTCGAAATCCGTCAGGCCGTGAATTTTTTCGATCTGCCGCGAAATTTCCAAAATCGCCGAAGCCCCGCGTTTCGGCTCCAAACCTGCGTGTGAGGGTATTCCGTGAGTTCTTAAAACATAATTTCCCGTTCCTTTCCTGCCGGTTTTTGCCTTACCGTTTGCCGAAGGTTCAAAAACCAAGCAAAACTGAGCGTTTTTCGCTTCTTGTTCAACCAAATCGCGACCCGTTTCGCTTCCGACCTCTTCATCGCAGGCAAGCAAAATATTGACGGGACGGTTCGGCAATAAACCGAATTCTTTTAATGCCCGGAAAACTTCAATGATGACGACGATATTTGCCTTCATATCAAAGGTGCCGCAACCGTAGAGTTTGCCGTTTTCGAGCCGCGTCGGATTTTGCTCCTTGGTGCCGACGGGATGAACAGTGTCGGTATGACCGAGAAGCAGAAGCGGTTTTTCGTCGGATGTATTTTCGAAGGCTCGAATCAAAAGATGCTCGCCGTATTTTTCCGCAAAAATCCTTTCGGTTGTTGCGTCAGGCAAAACTTTTCTGACACGATCTTCGATCCAATTTACAACCGACTTATTTCCTTCAATATTGTATGAAGGCGATTCGATCTCGACGATTTCTCTGATCGAACCTATCGTTTCTTCTTTTTGTCTTTCAAAATAATATAATATGTCTTTCGGATTCATCTTTAGTTCGTATTTTTATTTTCAGCCGTAAGGCTCGGGTCAACTTCTATCAAGTCTATAACTTCTTTGATCCCTTCAATTTTTTTTACCGCTTCAACCGCTTTTTGTTTTAGTTCTTCGCTACCGATAATGCCTCTTAAAGTTACTCTGGAATCATTTATTTCAACCCGCAGGAATTTAAATGCGGCATCCTCATCAATCACAGCTTTAACCCTTTCCCAGACGGCAATGGCATCTACTTTATCTATTTCCGTTTTTTCGGCAGGTTCTTCCGTTTGAGAGAAAATTTGATTGAGTGTTTCTCCGAGACGATAGCCGGCCAGAGCGATCTGTTCGCTGGCCGTGTTAAATGCTCGTTTTTTATATTTTTCCGAAGGCATTTCGTCCCGTTCGACATCCGCATAAACCGTTTCATTCAGATAGTTAAACCCTTCCATATTCCAGGCCTTATAATCATTTAATTTTAAGCGGTCCTGCATTTTAGAATACGGATATTTTTTCATTAATTTTCCGGCTATCGGTGCAAGATAATCCGTGTCACAAGCGTCATTTTTACGCGTCCGGACGCGGGTGATGATTCCGTCCCAATATGAATGCAGATTCAAGCCGAAACTGTTTTCCGTGCGTTTTTGCAAAACAAAAAGATTGCCGCCCTGATCGCCCTTCGGTTCAAGTTCGGTAACTCTTGAAGCATTGTGCAAAGGGTTGTGCAGATCACCGCCGACGTGCAGAAACCAGGCCAGAGCAACGGCTTTTTCTTCCGGTTTGTAGGAAGAATCTCGCAGAATCTTCTCGAAATCAGCAAGTTTAGGAACGGCTTTGCCGCTTTCTTCGGGAAAATCTTCCAAAATTTCGGCTTTTCCGTTTTTCTGTTTCCAGAAAATATCCGCGTAATGCCAATCGCCCTGATGATATTTTTTATAGCGGACTTCAAAATTCCGGTTGCGTATGACGTCCGCCCAAATGCTTGCAAACATAAACAGTTCGCGTCTTTTGACCGCTTCCGAACGGGAATTAAAAGCGTCGTAATGGACGTTCAGATCGGAATCTTCGGGAGCATCGAGCAAAATCTTCGTAACTTTTTCTCTGACTTCCGGTGTCAGACGTTCCCAGGCGATATATGCCGAAAGTTTATGTCCGACCTCATCCCACGCCAAAGCCGAATTTGCGAAAAAAAGCACGGTCAGAAAAACGAAATAAAATCTTTTCATAACGGAATAACCTCTCTAAACGCTGTGCTTAAACTCAAAGTTAAATTTGCTTTTTTGGACACTGATTCGGCGGATTTCACGGGTTTTCTCGAGAAATGTATCAAAAATAATCCGTTTTGATACGCTCAAGCCGTTAAATCCGCGTTTAAAGTTAGTTGTTTTTCGAGTTTTTTGAACACAACTTATTAATACAGATGATTTTAATTAATTTTATAGAAAATAACGAGTTAACCGGGCTGATTTGTAAAAAGATTTAACCTAATCTTTACATAAATTTACGGAGCTTGAACAAACCTTTTGGAGAATATTTCATCATATAAACAGCAAAACTTTCCCCGTTTGCCGTTCTTATAAGTGGAACGCATTAAACAATTAATGTGAGGAGAAAAGTAATTATGCAAGCAATTTTAGATCAAGGAATAATAGCAGAATCTTTATTGGAAAGAACAAACGGAGCATTCGGTAAAAAGATTGGTTTGATCGGTAAATTATTCGGATGTTGGCACAAAGAACTGAGCCGTCCCTTCACCAACCGGAATGCTTCATATCGTGCCTGCCTGAATTGTGGTGCGAGAAAGAAATTTAATGCAGATACGTTGGAAACAACAGGACCTTTTTATTATCCACCAGCAGTATCGTTTGTTGAAAAATAAACGATGATGTATCCCCCGTCCATCTAAACCTACCAAATAGAACTAACCTACCAAGAGCGGTGCAATAGCCGCTCGTTTTCATTTTAAATAAGAAATGTCGGTGTTCCAATATAAAAGCGGTCTTTCAAATTTTGAAAGACCGCTTTTACTTTTCCCGCGAGACTTATGCTTTGAAGGGGTTAACTTAAGAATCCTTTGAACTTTGAAGGATTTAAGGAATAACGCGGGAAAATCTCGTCTAATTTTCTGCTTCCGAGATGTTTATAGGCGACTTCGCCGAAGACATCTCTGAAATCGGTCGTTACGGCTAAATATCTGCCGCGGTCCAGTTCGCTTGATTTTAAACCTTTCCAATCACCGAAAACTTTGCCGCCTTTGACGGAATTACCGATGGCGATCATCGCATTGCCGTGTCCGTGATCGGTGCCGCGTGTGCCGTTTTCGGCGGCGGTTCGGCCAAATTCGGACATAGTCAGAACGACGACATCGTCCATCTTGTCGCCGAGATCGGTGACAAATGCGGCGAGTCCTTGGCTGAATTGATTCAAGAGATTGGCGAGTTGTCCGCGTGAACCGTTGCCATTGGCCTGGTTGGCGTGCGTGTCCCAGCCGCTGAACTCCACGGCGTGCTCGTCGCTGACGCGCTGGAAGGGCAGACCGGGAACGGTGTTCCAGAGCAGGATCTTGACCGTGAAAGGGCCGCCCGCGAGCAGGTCGGCGAGTTCGTGGGCGTGCAGGCGG
>JBGTRS010000290.1:4126-6205 GCA_041940665.1 Pyrinomonadaceae bacterium
GACGGTATTGAGCCGGATTGGCTTGTTTTAAGAAATTTATCGCTTCAAAAGTTTCCTTGCCGGTTTCACCCAAGCGGTCATCGGCCTGCTCCTGCCAGATGCCTTCAAAACCGCCCTGCACGCTGTTCGTGTATTGTCCGGCACGAATCGAAAAAGTTTGCAGATTCGTCATCGCCACCGTCGGATAACGTCCCATTAAAGTTCTCGGGATTTGCTGGGTCATCGAAACCGCCCGAAACGGCGAAGCTTTTTCGTCGGGCGTAAATTGCAGAACGCGGTTGAGCCAACCGTCGCGGGTTGATTTATAGCCCGGTGTTCCCGATTCCATAAAATCCTGAGCATCGAAATGCGAGCGGGTGTTGTCGGGCGAACCGGACGAATTGATGATCGCCATCCGTTTACTTTGCCAAAATTTTTCGAGCGGTTTTAGAGAAGGATGAAGTCCGAAAAATCCGTCGAGATCGATCGCACCGCCTGTTTGATTCGGCTTCGGAACGGCGATGTTGCGGCGTAAGTTGTAATATTCGCTTTCGCCGTGCGGGACGATCATATTCAGCCCGTCAACCGCACCGCGTTGGAAGATCGTGACGAGAATTTTCTTTTTGCCGAAACCGTTTTCAAGCGTCGCCGCATTGGCAAACTGGTGCAAAAATCGCGGAGCAACGCTCATCAAACCAAAACTCGCTAAGGCAATCCCGCTCGATTTCAAAAAATATCTTCTATCCATTTACTTTATAAAACCTCTTAAAATAAATATTTACGCGACGACTGAATTACAGAACTTTTTCGCCATCAATTATTAAGACGCAGTAAGTTTCGTTTTGGTCGTTTTAATTTAAGATAGAAAAACTTTCTAGAGATTTATAAAGAATTTAAGGAATGAGTAATTCTAAAGCGACCGAATTTGGAACTTTCTTCTTTTTGCTTATTTTAATTTTTGCTTGAGTGGTATTATAACCTGCTTTACAGACATAAACATAATGAATGCCTTTGGAAGAATCGGGAAATGAGAAGAAACCATTTTTATCTGTAATGGTTTCTTGTAATACTTCGGAATAAGTTTTATCTGTAATTAATACTTTAGCACCCGAAATCAGATTTTCGTTTGGATAACCGGCAAATATTTTTCCGCTGAGCGTTTTTGATTTAATGGCTTTTTTGAAAAAAAGCGAAACTTCAACTCCCCTTAACTCATCTGCACAAACATCTTTTACATATTTCTTATCTGCCTGAGAAAAAACAAAACAATTTCCGACAAAAAATAGAATTAAGCAAAATGCGCTAATATCTAAATAATTCTTCAAGTGCATACTTAAAGATATTATAAAATCAGACACGAAACAATAAATTTATTACTCACCTTACGCACTTTAAATATTTTCTTGTCGCTGAAAGCGACGAACATTATAGCGTAGGGTGAAACCCTATGTTTGTTTGAAAAATCGCGTAAGGTGAGCTTATTACTATTGAAACAAGAAAACGATCTCAAGCAAAGCGATCTGGTTGATGTTTTTAATACGCAAAGCGTCGTTTCCGAAGTGCTTGTCGGAAAAAGAAAGATAAATTTAATTTAAGCCAAAAGGCTGTCCGATGGATTCCGGATGTCGGTCGAACTCTTTATTTAGCTTATCCCGAAAAAGACTGAAGCGATAAAGATCAATGAAACGACGGCGAAGGTTAAAAGCGATAGATCATAAATCTCGGTATTTTGGTCAAACATAAAAAGCACAAACTCCTTTTCTTAAAATATTCTGGGGAAAGATTTACGATTTCAGATTTGAGAACTTTGGAGAGAAAAGATTGTAGGGCGAAAGATTTGGGTTATCTTTCACCCTTTATTAAATGTTTTTTTGCTGAATGCTTACTGTCTTTGAAACTCAGGCGAGCCTAAGATCAATCCGACGACCTTAAAGACTTCGGGGTTTCCGCTCGGACTTAAAAGCCTTGCTTGCTGGCGGTTGCGTCCCGGTCGTGCATCCGGCATTCCGTCAAAATTTTCAATCTCATCATCATCGTTCATCATACGGTTGCCCGCATCTATGGAAACCTTTGGCAATGGCTGTGCCAATTGTTTGACGA
>JBGTRS010000291.1:0-2053 GCA_041940665.1 Pyrinomonadaceae bacterium
TGCGAAGCAACACCCAGATCAATGCTCCGAGTGCCAAAGAAAAAGATTCACTCGGCGGCGGCTCACAGGTATTTTTGCAAAACACGGCGGCAAATCAGTTTGTCGGAACGAAAAACTTTTTCAATGACAACGGCAACTGGGTTGATGCGGAATTTAAAAAAGAATCCAAATTGCCGGAAATCAAAATCAAATTTGCGAGCAACGAATATTTTGAACTCGTCAACAAAGAAAAGGTTTTAGCCCAATATCTGGCACTCGGCAAACAGGTTGTCATTGTCTGGAACAATAAAGTTTATCGGATAACCGAATAACCCTTTTTTATTGAGTTTGATGAAATTTAAAATGTAAGGTAACTTTTTGGCAGAGAGAATTTCAAAGCAAAAAGTTACCTTTTTTTCGTAATAATTCTAAAAAAAATTAATTTGGAGAAAATTTTTAATGAGTATTTTTAGAAGATATTTTTTATTTGTAGCAGTATTTTTGTTTTCTGCCCAGATAATTTCCGCCCAGGAAGGCTGGAATATTAACCGGGCGAATGGAAACGGGGATTTGATCAGCGTTTTCTTTACATCATCCGATGACGGTTGGATTGCCGGAGACAACGGTTATCTCGCTCAAACAAAAAACGGCGGCCAATCCTGGACGCCGCGGACGCTTAACACGGCGGCCAATATCAACGAAATATATTTCAGAAACGATAATGACGGTTATCTTGTGGCCGGCCGCAAAATGTTCGTGACGACCGACGGCGGTCTGAATTGGCGGGACGAGTTGATCGTTGATCCGAATCAATTCCGCGATGCAATCCCCGAATTCTTGAGCATCAGATTCAACAGCAAAAATCAGGGCTTTATCGTCGGTACACTGATAAGCAAAAAAGATGAAAATATAGTTGTCGGAAGTCTTGTGTTGCGGACGACGAACGGCGGCGATACCTGGTCGAGAATACTGGTGCCGTCCAAGGTCGAATTGTTTCACCTCGATTTCGACGGCAAATCGCACGGCTGGATCGTCGGCGATAAGGGCACGATACTGGCCACAACCGATGGCGGCAACAGTTGGCAACTGCAGGACTCCGGCACAACCGAAACGCTCTATAATGTTGATTTTCGCGATGAGAAAAACGGTTATGCGGTCGGCTGGAACGGCACGATCCTCCGCACGGAGGACGGCGGTCAAAATTGGCTAAAAGTAAGGTCGGAAGTTACACACACGCTTTTCCGGGTAGATTTTTCCGATGATAAAAACGGCTGGATTGTCGGAGCGAACGGCACGATCTTGCGTTCTTATGACAAGGGAGTTTCGTGGGTTCGGCAGGAAAGCAAGACCGAAAACAGTCTGTATGGCCTGTTTATGCAGAAAAAATACGGCTGGTCGGTCGGAAAAGACGGCGTCATCATCCGGTACGAAAAATAATTTTATTTTTTAGCAACTCTTTAGAAAGTCCCGCCATCTATCTAATAGACTTCAGAGTTGAGCAATTCAAAATAGAACAAATTAAGCCCGACTTAAAAGTCTTTCTGATTCCTCCTGTTTCTTTAATTTAAGCCCGTCGAGAAAGTGACTCGACGGGCATTTTTTTGGCGTGTAGGCAACTCTCTGACTACCAATTTCATTGAAACAATTGCTTTAATTTTTCGACAGCCAAATCATATTCCATCTGTTCATTGATGTCCTGTTTCAAAAATTCATTGACCGCCTCGATTTTTTCGATCGCATAATCGGTACGCCGGTCGCTGCCTTTTTTATATTGACCGATGAGAATCAAATCCTTCTGCTCTTCATAAGTCGCCAGAACATCACGCAGTTTATTGGCAAATCTGATGTGTTCTTCGTCCGTGACGGACGGCATCACACGCGAAACGGATTCATTGATGTCAATTGCCGGATAATGCCCCTGCGACGCCAGAGTTCTCGATAAAACGATGTGTCCGTCCAAAATCGAGCGGGTTTCATCGGCGATCGGCTCGGTCATATCATCGCCTTCGACCAGAACCGTATAAAAAGCCGTGATCGAACCTTTATCGGAATTTCCCGTGCGTTCCAAAAGACG
>JBGTRS010000291.1:2063-5938 GCA_041940665.1 Pyrinomonadaceae bacterium
TGTAACCGAATCCATCAAAAACAATACTTTTTTGCCCTGATCGCGAAAATATTCGGCAATGGCCGTGGCCACATAAGCGGCTTTCATCCGGATCAGCGACGGCTCATTTGATGTAGCAACGACGACGACCGAGCGTTGCAAACCTTCTTCGCCGAGATCGTGTTCAAGAAAATCCCGCACCTCGCGGCCGCGTTCACCGATGAGGGCGATGACATTGACATCGGCTTCCGAACTCCTCGCCAGCATTCCGAGAGTCGTAGATTTACCGACGCCGGCGGCCGCAAAAATTCCGACTCTCTGACCTTCGCCGACGGTCAATAATCCGTCCAACGCCCGGATGTTCGTTTTTAATTTCTTTAAAACCCTTTCGCGTTTCATCGGATCGGGCGGATGTGTCATCACGGATCGTTCCGACGCATTTTCAAACGCTCCCTTACCGTCCAAAGGTTCGCCCAAACCGTCCAAAACTCTGCCCAGCAATTCTTCGCCGACTCTGATCGTCAAAGAAGTTCCGGTCGGGACGACTTCGGCTCCCATCGCCACATCCGAAACTTCGCCGAGGGGCATCAAAATGACTTCGCTGCCGCGAAAACCGACGACTTCCGCCCGCAGAGTTTTGGCCCGATGCGGCGAATGAATTAAACAGACTTCGCCGACTCTCGCCCCCGGCACGGCGGCACGGATAAGAAGTCCGACCAGTTCCGTCACACGACCGCGAACCTCGACCGATGAGATCCAGTCAACCGCTTTGATGTATGGTTTTAAATCCAGCATTTATTCTTCAAATTCGCTGACGAATTCACCGTCAGCCCGGGCAAGCAAGGCTCTTTCCAAAACCCGGAACTGCGTTTCAAGCCGGGCATCAACCGTGCCGACCTCGCTTTCGATCAGACAACCGCCTTTTTCAACCCGCGGGTCAGCGACAAAATCAAGGAATTTTGTTTGGGCAATGGATTTGAATTGTTCGGTTTCGTTTTGAACTTTCGAAAGATCAGCGGGATTGACTCTGATCGTGATGCGTTCTTTTTGACGGGCGTTTAAGAGAGCCGCCGAAACAATATCCCGGATCGCCGTCTGATCTTCTTCTATTTCCCGACCGACAATTTTTTCCGCCAGCCGTACCGCCAATTTCAAAATGTCCTTTTCTGTTTCCCGCAAAACTTTTTCGCGGATTTCCTTGATCTCCAAAAGCGTCTGTTCAAATTCCGCCAACGCATCATCGGTGCCTTTTTGAAACGCTTCTTTTAATTTTTCTTCGGATTCGATCGCGGCCTCCCGGCGGATTTTTTCGGCGGAATTCTCCGCTTCCCCGATGATTTTCCGAGCCTCGACCCGGGCTTTTATAATCTGATTTTTGATGACAAAACTCTTTTTCCGGCCGTTTTTCGACCGGTTGGCGGCTTTTATCAAATTTGTGGCATTTGTCGAATCCTGCGTCATATTACGTTATTTTCCTTAAAATTTTTCGCCAGTTCCAGAATCTCATCGCCAAATTCCAGATAAAAGCCTGTGTCATTTTCAAACTGTTCCGTAAAACTCAAAAATCTTTCACCGTCACTAACGGTCAGTTTCATCGCCGTATATTTTTTTGAGGTTTCGTCCCTGGAAACAAAAGCACAGGCCAAAAGCCGTAAGCTGAGTTCTTTTAATTTTTCCTTATAATCGCCAACCCCCTGAAAAATTTCACTGACTATCTTTTCCGAACGCAACACCCGCAACGGATTTATCTCTTCCAATTCTTTGATTTTCAAAGCAATCTGTTTGGTTGTTTCCGGCTGAAACGGTTTCAGAAAGACCGCCAGGTTTTCTTTGGTTTTGATCCCGCGACAGGAAATCGCCGTTTCTCTGATTCCTAATTTATGGATAAACTCATATAATTTTTCCCTTTTTAATTCGTCTATCTCTTTCGGTTTATACACATTTTCAAACGCTACAAAATTTGATAAAAACCTTTCGCGGACGATCTCGGAAATTTCTTCCACCGGTAAATTTTTACTCACCGTCGGTTTTGGAATTTTCTGGTTTTCGGCCTTGTCGGGGATAATGTTTTTTATATCCTCAACCTTGCTTTCCGGCAATTTGTCGAAGATCAGTTTTTGCACGGTAAAAGGCTCGACTTTCAGAACTTCGGCAATATGTTCGGAATGGATGTTTTCATCAAGCCGTAAAGTCTTGCCGCGATTCTTCAGTTTTTCGATCCAAAAGGTCAGCCAAAGCTTTTTCTTCTCGGCCGAAAGACTTTCAAATTTATAAAATCTTTCTTTAAGCTGGTTAAGATCTTCCCGACTCAGGGCGGACAAATTTTCGAAGATATTTTCCGGCACATTTTCAGACGAATAACCTATTGCCAAAGCAAGAAAAATATCAATTTTTTCCGATTGTGAAATTTTCCGGTTCATAAAAAAATCCGACTAAATCAATTCAGAATCTCATTTTTCGTCCTCATCGCGTGCGGAAGATTCGTTTTCGCCGCCTTCCAACATATCGGTTTCTTCATCCGCAAGTTCCGCCATCTCCGAATTATTTTTGCTACTGTTTCGTTTTCTCAAAAAAACGACGAATCCGATAAAAATCAGAATGGTCGTCAAACCGATTCCGCTGACATACAAAATCCGGCGGATATTTCTTCCCCGGTCAAGATCGGGCAACGGACGCAAAGGCTGTCTGGTTAAAGTGACCGTGACATTATCCGGACTTAATCCCGGAACTCCGCCGGCCACCATTCGGCCGATCTGTCCGACATCCAGATCATATTTTTCGTTCTTATGTTTAACCAAAACCGTTGCGGTTGATTTATACGGATTGAGCGAAAGACTTCGGTCTTCGGGCGGAACGATGGTAACGTCAACGCAGGTCGTGCCGGGAATTTTCCGCAACTGTGATTCGATATTGATCTTTGTCCGCCGCAGTTGCTGGGCTTTTTCAACTTCGATCGAAGAAACGATTCCGCTCGCCTCGACTTCCGGCGGAAGTGCCTGCGGCAGACAATGATCGTCCATCAATTGAATCGCCGCCCCGTATTCCTCTTCGCCGCCGTCAACGTAAATTTCATACACTTTTTGTTCGGCTTCGCCCGCTTCACTTTTATACGCTCTGATGCCGTGTTGCCGCAAAACGTCCAAAATCTCGTTTGCCTCGACCTCTTCCGCAACGGTTTGAACTTTCTGGTCGGAACAACCATTGAGCAAAATCAAGTTCAAAAATAAGAGAATAAAAATTGTTATATTTTTAATTTTCACGTTTTGTTTACCATTAAGTTTCCATCGGAAGCGTCGCCCCGGGCAGTTCGTCGAATTCCTCATCAAATGCGGCAAAACCCGCCGCAGGCGATCCCGTCTGCATGGTGATCCTTCCGATCGGTTGAACATTCAGATCGGGCGTTAATTCCTGATAGGAAAGAACGGGCAGATTCGGAAATTCGATCTCGACCATCTTGCGGACAAACCGCCGCAGATCCATATCCGTAACGATGACCGGCTCCTGTGCCGTCGGCGGCAGATTGGCGATTTCGCGTCTGACCGCATCCAGAATGTCGTTGGCAATCGTCGGATCGAGCGATAGAAAAGCCCCGGTCGAAGTCCGGCGGATCGCTCCCCGGATAACGTCTTCGATTTCCGGGTCGAGCAGATGAACAAACAGCGAATCGCGGCCGCTCGTGTAACGGAAAGAAATATACCGCTTCAAAGACGCCCGGATATGTTCGGTCAGCATGACCGGGTCTTTTTCGATCCTGCCCCATTCGCTCAGAGCATCGAGAATTGACTTGGTATCCCGGATCGAAATTCCTTCCTGCACGAGTCTTTGCAAAACGTCGGTAAATTGATGAACCGAAACGACATTAGGAACGACCTCTTCGACCAGTTTCGGCATTCCGC
>JBGTRS010000291.1:5948-6189 GCA_041940665.1 Pyrinomonadaceae bacterium
CGATAAAATCGAGATAACCCTGGGCTTCCTGAATCCCCAAAAATTCGTGGGCGTTGTTCTTCATTACCCGCGAAAGATGCAGGATGATGACTTCCGCCGGTTCCCAAACCTTCAGCCCGGCGGTTTCGGCCAGTTGTCTCTGTTCGGCGGGAATCCACGCACCGGGACGCAGATCGGCCGGGTTGAGAACATCTTCGCCCGTAATGCCGAAAACCTCGATGTTTTCCGCCGAATCGTTGAC
>JBGTRS010000292.1:0-6186 GCA_041940665.1 Pyrinomonadaceae bacterium
TACCAAATGAGCTACGAAGTATCTCAAACTGGCAACACCGCAGAATCTTATAATTTCAAAAAATTTAAAAGCAAGGTAAAATCGTTCGAGTTTTTTGCGTTTAAATGACGAAGTATCTCGAACCGGCAACACTTGCGAGTTAAGGATTGTAAACAAGGTGAAGTTTGATTGTCAAGTAAAATTATATGGTTTAAGGTATATAGTCAAAGAATATATGAAACAGAAGGTAACGATAACGGTTTGGGCATGCCGCTGCGAGCGTTGCGGGCATCTCTGGCAGACGAAAACCAGGGACACGCCTTTGACCTGTCCGAAATGCAAAAGTCCCTACTGGGATAAGCCGAGGAAAAAGAATTTTGCCGGTCATTCATTGCCTTCGAATAAAAAGCGTAAAAACTGAAACGTATATTTTCGGCTTACTGTCTGCCGCTTTAGTTTTTTTATTTAATGACCGATTCTTTTTAACTTTTTTATCAGCCCGCCGCGGCTCAAGCCCAGGTCTTTAGCGGCATGAGTTTGATTGTTATTGTTTTCCCGCATCGCTTTTTTGAGAAGCTCGGTTTCAATTTTAGCGAGATAATCCTCCATTTTTTCTCCCGAATTAAAGGCGGGGATCGGTTCTGAAGAAAAGAAAAGGGTTGAATTTTGTTTATTCCTAACAGTGGAAACTTGCGACAGTAAAAGCTCGTCGGATAATTCCACGCTTCTTTCCGTTTGCTTTTTACTCTCAGAGGTGAAAAGTGCGGCGAGACACACCTTTTCGATAAACGAGCGTAGTTCGCGCACGTTGCCGCGCCACTCGAAAGTTTCGAGAATTTTCAACGTGTCATCACTTGCCTTTATCGCCTGCCCGCACCGGCGGCTGAACTCGGATAAAAAAACTTTAGCGAGAGAGACAATTTCGTCGCGGCGCTCTCTCAGAGGCTTTAAATAAACGGTGTGTGCCGCAATGCGATAGCGTAAATCTTCTCTTAAAACATTCAAATCGCGGTGTGTGGCGTAAATGATCCGCACATCTATGACGCGCGGGCGCGTTCCTCCGACGCGAGTGATGCGTTTTTCTTCGACCACTTTTAGAAGTTTCGCCTGAAGATTTTGGGGAAGTTCGCCGATCTCGTCCAGAAAAATAGTTCCGCCCGCGGCTGCTTCAAATTTTCCGGTCTTTGAAGCGGCGGCGCCGGTAAACGCTCCCTTTTCGTAGCCGAACAGTTCCGACTCGATGATCGAGGGCGAAAGTTCGGCACAATTTACCGCAACAAACGGCTTCTCGGCGCGTGGACTCAATTCGTGAATGAGCTTTGCGGCGAAAGTTTTGCCCGTTCCGGTTTCGCCTAAAAGACACAGGTCGAGGAAATCGAAACGGGCAAATGTTTGAAAGTGTTCGGTTTGGCAAATTTTTTTGTTTGGCATTTTACTTGGATTTTTTTCGGTGATTCGGAATAAGTTGTTTTTTTCGCAAAGAACCTTAAAATTCCAGATTCTCACGATTATCGGTTTTGTCAGCGGAACGGCGCGCGCCTCCCGACAATTCCCGGTGATCGGGCAAGGCTTCGATGACTTGTATCCATCGCCGGGCTTTTTGAGCGTCTTCCGGAGGGGTGATTGTCCAACCGTCAATAATGGCTTTTTCGAATTCTTTCATGTTATTTTTCCTTGTTCTCGGTTAGTTTTGCGAAGCTTCTAGAAGGCGGTTTTTTCTGCCGAAAAGCAAAAAAAAGCGAAGCTCTCGCTAAAGCATAAGTTCTTTAATACCTTTATTTGCCGGAACGGATAAAGTTTATTTTCTGGATTTGACTTTTAGTATTTTATTGTTGCAATATCATCTCAAGTTTGAAATTTACCTTTGGCTTGATTCGTTTTCATCACACAAAAAATTTACAGAAAACTCACAGCCGGTAATTGCTAACTCTAAATATAAAAACCCTGCAAAAAGCGAATGGTTACTTTGCCGAATAAAAAATATTTCGATAAGCGAGTAAGAAAGCGTGCGGGCAGAACTCAAATATAAATTGAGAGCAAACGAAAAATTTCTTTATCTTAAAAGATCATTAGGGGCAGTTTTTCGTTTTAGCCGAAAATGATGGAATCTCTTTTTGAAGAATTACCGACAATCTCAGACGAGAATATTAAAGAGGCTAAAGAGCGCGGTGGCGGCATAAATTCCCCCCGCAGCTCGCTGATAGCGTCTTCTCTCCCGGTGGTGCGGAAAATCGTCAGCCGAAAAATTTTTCTTGACTGGCAGACCGAAACTTCCGATCTCGTCCAGACGGTCGCTCTGCGTCTTTGGAAATGGCAGGACAAATTCCGCCACAAAAGCGGCGAGATGTCGGCGGAAGAATGGCAGTCCTTTGCCGCGCGCACTGCCTATAACGAAATCAATCGTCATTTTGCACAAACGGCAGCTCAAAAAAACTTGCCGCTGGACGCGGCAGCCGAGATTCTCTCATCGAAAGCCATCGAAGGAAACTCCGAGGCGGAAATTTATTCGCTGATCAACCATTTCTGGCAGGAAATTTGCCGTTTGACTGTGCGCCAGCGCAGAGCCTTGCTGCTGCATAGTCAGGAACTCGTCATTTATTTTCTCCAAGCGGGAATTACCAATGAGGAACTGGCAGGGATTTTGGATTTACCCCCAGAAGAGTGGGCAGAAATAAAACTACGTCTCCCGTTGAGCGACGCCCGGATTGCGAGCCTTCAGGCGGCGAGGGGTGATGGGACCGAATCGAAGACCCAATCAATTAAAAAAGCACGGCACGAAGCCCGCGCGAAATTGCGGAGGGTAACAGAAAAATGACAAATTTCAAACATTTAACCCAATTTGAACTTTCGGCATATCATAACGACTCGCTAGAACGGGCAGAGCGGCACGCGATCGGTAAACACCTATTAACTTGTTCGGAATGCCGAAAGTTGCTTCCGCTGCCGAGCGTCGAAAAATTTTGGTCGGCAATTATGATTGAAAACGAGCGGGACGATAAACCTGAAAACAAAAGGTTAAAGGTTTCATTTTTTTCTATTGCCGCTTCATTCCGAAATTTACCTTCAAATTTGGTTTGGAGTAGTGGAGCACTGATGATTTTAATTGGTCTCTCACTTGTCATTTGGCTCAGTTTAGTTGATCAACCAACTAAGGAACGTGATATGACAAGGTCTTTTGAGTCTGATACCTTTATCAATCCTCCGAATAAAATTAAAGATCAAATGCTTTTGCCGCCGCGCGTTTTACCGTCAGAAAACATAAATGCCCCGCAGCCCGATTCTGGTCGTGAAAAAGTTGCTCACAATCAAAAGCCTTCAGAATTAGATCGGCGAAGGATGACTTCAGATTCGCGCAATGATTTTGGGAAAAATTTAAGAAAGAAAGTTAATGGTGAAAATAAGAAAATAATTTCGACCACACGCGGAGCGGCTGATGAAAAATGTAGTGAGGCGGCAGTCGTTTTGATGGCAACCGAAAACAGTGACCAAACCGTCCAGCTTCGTTGGAAGAAAATCCCGAATGCGGTGAAATATCATTTATATGTTTCAGATGATAATGAAATTCTGGTTGACGAATACGAAACCGACCGAGAAAACGTATATTTTTTGAAAAAGCCGCTTGATCCGGTGAAAACTTATAAATGGAAAATTGTCATAACCCTAGAAAACGGTCAGACAATCGTCGGAGACGCACAAAAATTTACAATCAAGGATCTGCGGCTAGATCAGGAAATTACAAAAGGTCAAAAAAAAGTTCAGACGCGATGTTCGGCAGGTAAATAAGATATTCAAAAGGTAAGCTTATGAAAATTAAAATGATCAGAAAGGAATTATTCAGTAGAAACAATTCAATAGTAATCCAAGCAACAATCGGATGTCTTTTATTGTTGTTTGCTGGTTCGATCTTTGAAATTAACGCGCAGAAAGAAAACGATATCTTTCCAGTGCCGGAGAGTTATCAGACCGAGGGAATTCCACCGTTCAAAAAATCCGAGGTTGAGCATCTATTTTACGATCCATCAGAAATAAGAAGCAATTTGATTTGGGACGCGGATCAAAAGAACCGACATCTGCTTGTCACAGACGAAACCAACAATGTGTATCTCCTAGATGCTCCAATGGGAAAACCAATCAAACTGTTTGAAAAAATCGTTCCCTATGCCGTACGAACAAGTCCTGACGGCGAATCTTTCGTTTTACTTTCTGACCATGAAGATCCCGATAACTATAAGCTATATCAGTTTGATATTGAAAAAAAGACTCTTAAAAAACTGGTGACTTTGAAAGGGAAAGATGAATCTATCGAATCCGTTGTTTGGAGTAAAGAAGGTGACTCGCTAACATATATTAGAATTGATTACGATACAAAAACCAGCAATTTGTGCAAAAATAACTTTTTTGAAGAAAAGTGTTATCAAATAGCTTTGAAAGGGAATTGGGATGTTCTTGATACATATAAAAGCAAAATTCTGCTTAAATACTGGAAAGCCTCTAGCAGTCAGCTTCTTTATGTTTATGATGTCATAACCAACAAATTAACGCCTGTAGATGAGAAAGGAAATTCCAGAAGAGCATTTATTGCAGATGACAGAATTTTCTGGACAAGCGAGGGTAATGATAACTGTAAGAATGAGCCGTGTATTCTCTCCTTCAATTTGAAAAATAGCAGGTTAAACCAATTAAAACTTCCTGAAAATCTCTCAAACTTAAACGATGTCAGAATTTCCCCACAAGGGAGGAATCTGCTAATTCAAGAAACAAAGGATGGAATTGATTACTTGAGGGTTTTCCGACTCAAAAATGGTGAAATTGTCAAAGAATTTCAGCCTTTTATATCCGGTTCTTACGTTATCTGGAATACTCGATGGCTCTCTGATAATGAAATTGTTTATACAGTAGAAAATCTAGGTAAGCCTGCGTCAATTGAATCATTCAATATACAATCAAAACAGCTCACGGGATGGACAAAAGAACGCTTGCCCACACAACTCAAAGATAAAGTTGATCCGCCTAAAATTATTAAATGGTCTTCATTCGACAAAAAGGAAATTACGGGCTATCTAGTGAATCCTAAAGCAAATCAAGAAAAATCGCCGGTTCTGATCTACGTTCACGGCGGACCACAAACTCTGGACAAGCCGGTCTTTAATTCGCAAGATATTAGGCTCGCTTCGAGCTTGGGGATGACGATAATCCATACAAATATCCGTGGGTCTTCCGGCTTCGGTAAAGAATTTATGGATGCCGACAACAAGGAGAAAAGAGGTGACGCGATAAAAGACATTCAAGCTCTACTTGACTGGATAGAAAAACAGCCGGGTTTAGATCCAAATCAAATTTACTTAAGAGGGGAAAGTTACGGCGGTTTTATTGTGTTGGCGACAGCTCTTCAAGAGGCAAATCGGATTAAAGGCGTAATTGCTGAGTATCCGCTTGTATCAATAAGAAGCTATCTCTCACAAAGTTGGATTGAGGAATCTGCAAAGAATGAATACGGTGACCCTACTGATGAAGCCTTAATGTCAAAACTGGATGAACTATCCCCGTTAAATAATACGGATCGATGGAAGCAAATTCCGCTTTTATTAACACGGGGAAAGTTAGATTCGAGAAGTCCCGAAAAGGACTTGTTGGATATGAAAAATCAGCTACTCGAAAAAGGTTCGGATGTTTGGTTTATTTTCTCAAATAACGACGGTCATGGCGTAAACAGTAAATACGTTACTGCCGCAATGTACCAATTTCTAAAAAAACAAATAAATTCAGGAGATAAAAAATGAAAAAAATGAAATCACTTTTTTGTGCGGCATTACTTACAATAATGCTGGTGGGAAATGTTTTAGCCGGTAACATAACCGGAATCGGGTTCTTAGGGTTTTTCGAAACCGTTATGAACGCTGTTGTGGAATTAGTCGCAGGTCCAGCCGACTGCAAACCAAGGGTTTGTCAGCAATGTAGACCAACTGAGAGAGACGAAAATGGAAATTGCAGACCTACATAAGATCAAAGGTAATGCTATTATTTCAAGCAAAACAAAGCAGATTTCAGTTGTTTTATTTCTGCTTTGTTTTGCAGTCAATAACTATATTACTGCTCAGCCGATCAACCATAAAAAGTTAATCGAACGCGCTCAATTCGAGCTTTACAACGGAAATTACGCGAAGGCATTTGAAATTGCGGTAGAGGGAATTGAAAGGGCAAAGAAAT
>JBGTRS010000293.1:0-6185 GCA_041940665.1 Pyrinomonadaceae bacterium
ACGCCATCAGTTTTTCTATCGCCGCCCGTTACCGAAGATAGGATCAAAATTCCGTTTTCGTTAAGGGTTTGCATCGCTTCAAAAATTATCGGCGAGTACCCCGTGCATTCAAAGACGAGATCATATTCGCCGTATTCTTTGACCGAGTCGGTCACGGATAAAATTTTTGTCGAATCGTAAGTCGCCCCGACGGCGTGGCAAAGTTCGGCGTTTAAGTAACCTTCCGGCTCCTGCAAACCGAAGCCGTGAACTTCAAAACCTCTGAGCCGCAAAGCGAGAACCGTAAGCAGGCCGACGTTGCCCGTTCCCAGAACCGCCGCCGTTTTCGGATGCCAGATGTCGAGACGCTTCTGAATATCTTCGGCTTGTTTCAAGCCTTTTTCGATGATCGAGATCGGTTCGAGCAGAACGGCGACTTCCGCGATCTTTTCGGGAACCTTGATCAAAAACTCTTCATCTTCAACATAAAACTCCGCCCAGAAGCCGTGAATCCTTGAAATTCCGCGTTCCCAATATTCCGCATCGGTCGTAAAATCCTGCTGACCGATCCGGTCATATATGCTGTCGCCGCACGGTCTTCGCACGGTCGCGACGACAAAATCACCCGCTTTCAGATCCCTGACATTCTCGCCCGTTTCGACGACCCGCCCGAAATTCTCGTGGCCGAGAACCAGAAAATCCGAGCCTTCCGGAGCCGTTCCGTATTCCGCATTATTTATCTCGCGGTCTGTCCCGCACGCTCCGACCCGCAAAACCTCGACCAAAACTCCGCGTCCGTCTTTTACATCGGAAACTTTCGGTTTATCCATTTCGACCAGTTTTGCCGAGTTTTTTTCTTTCGGTGTAATTGCAACTGCTTTCATAGTTTTATTATTTATAAATACTTTATTTTAGGTTCTGGTGATTTAATCTTTAATTCTCCGATATCTCCAAAAATATAATAAAATCCATCTTCAAAATATAATTCGTCAATATTTCCGTAATCAATTTTGCCTGTAGCATCTTTTGAGGAAACCAAAGTTTTTTCAATCCAATCTATTTCTGTAACATCAGAAAAAATTATTTCCGCATTTTTATAACAATGAAACTCGTTTGGCTTTGGAATTGAATACATCGGATGATTTTTTGTTAAAACAAGTTCCATTATAAAAATAATTTTTGAAGGAGATTCGACTAATTCTAAAACAAAGCTATCCTCTAGAAATACGTTTTTAAATCCATTGAATTCATTGTAGCTGATCTTCATTTGTTTTCGCTTCGCTCATGGGCAACCACAAGGGATTGCCCCTACAAGGTTTTTGATATTTTCAATTTTATTTGGCGTATTCAGATTTATTTATCGTATTCGCCAATCTGTTTCAGGATCTTTCCGATCAAACCCGTCCAGCCGGTTTGATGGCTGGCACCTAAGCCTGAGCCGTTATCGCCGTGAAAGTATTCGTAAAACAAAGGGTAATCCTTGAAATGTTCGTCCGTCTGGAATTTTTCCGCGTTGCCGAAAACGGCCCGGCGGCCTTCTTCGTCGCGTAAGAAGATGTTGGTCAGACGTTTTTCTAATTCCTGCGAAACTTCCCAGAGCGTGAGCATCCGTTCCGAGCCGGTCGGAAATTCGATCTTGAAATCTTCGCCGAAGTAATGATCGAATTTTTGCAGGGATTCGATGATCAGATAGTTCATCGGAAACCAGACGGGGCCGCGCCAGTTCGAGTTGCCGCCGAACATTCCCGAACGCGATTCGCCCGGTTCGTATTCGACTTCGTAAACCCGTCCGCCCGCCTCAAATTTATACGGGTTCGTTTTATGGTAACGCGACAAAGCCCTGATGCCGTATTCGCTTAAAAACTCGTTTTCCGAAAGCATCACCCGCAGGACCCGCCGCAGACGGTCTTGATTGACGAGAGCGAGTATGTGCCGGTTTTCCTTGCCCTGTTTCTGCATACAGGCGATCTCGTCGGTCAGGTCGGGACGGTTTTCGAGAAACCATTCCGTCCGCCGTTTGAAATTCGGCAGTTCGTCGAGCCATTCCGCTTCCAGCGTTTCGACCGCAAAAAGCGGGATCAGACCGACCATCGAACGAACCCGTAGCGGAATGTTTTCGTGATCGGGCAGATGCAGAACGTCGTAATAAAAACCGTCGCGTTCGCTCCAGAGTTCGGTGTCCTCGTGGCCGAGATTATTCATCGCGTCGGAAATATAGACGAAATGCTCGAAAAATTTCGTGGCGACGTCTTCATAAGCCTCGTCTTCGTGAGCGAGTTCGAGAGCGATGGCGAGCATATTCAGACAGAACATCGCCATCCAGGAAGTTCCGTCCGATTGTTCGAGATGCCCGCCCGTCGGCAGATCAGCCGAGCGGTCAAAGACGCCGATGTTGTCTAAACCCAGAAAACCGCCCTGAAAGACATTATCGCCCTCATCGTCCTTGCGGTTGACCCACCAGGTGAAATTCAAAAGGAGTTTGTGAAAGACCTTTTCCAGAAATATTCGGTCGCCCGTGCCTTCGCGTTTGCGTTCGATCTGATAGACCCGCAGGGCCGCCCAGGCGTGAACCGGCGGATTGACGTCAGAAAAAGCCCATTCGTAAGCGGGAATCTGACCGTTCGGATGCATATACCATTCCCGCAGAAGCCGCAATAACTGGCGTTTGGCAAACCCCGCATCGAGTAGAGCGAGCGGAATCGTATGAAACGCCAGATCCCACGCGGCATACCAGGGATATTCCCATTTATCCGGCATCGAGATAACATCATCGTTATAGAGATGCATCCACTCGTGGTTTCTGCCCTTCAGACGTTCCTTCGGCGGCGGCGGAAAGGCCGGATCGCCTTCGAGCCAGATCTTCACCGCGTAATTGTAAAACTGCTTCGACCAGAGCATTCCCGCCAGCGACTGCCGCATAATGTTCTTGGCATCCTCGCTCAGAGTATCGGGAACGATCGAAGCATAAAATTCATCTGCCTCTTTTTCTCTTTCGCTGAAAACCTTTTCGCAATTTCTGACAAATTTTCCGTAGGATTCAAAGGATAATTTTTCGGCCGATGCCTGACCGCTCAAACGCAGATAGATCGTTCGGCTTTCGCCCGGCTTGATCTCAAATGAAAACAGAGCGGAAACCTTCGTGCCTTTCTGATCCGGGTTGACGGCATCTTTTTCGCCGTTGACGATATATTCGCCGATGCCGTCTTTGGTAAATTTTGAAGTGTTTTTTGACCCGTAGAGTTTTTTGAAATTCGATTCGTTTTCGGTAAAAAGCAAGTTCGCTTCATCCGAACATAAAAGCCAATAAATTCCTCGTTTTTTTTCTTTGATCTGAACTGCCGCAAGTCCTTTGCCGTCAATGTCAGAAATTTGCAGTTCGGGTTTTTCCGCCGTTTCAAGCCAGGACCAGGTGTTGCGAAACCAGACGGTCGGCAAAAGGGAAAGCGGAGCTGTTTTGTTTCCGCGATTGTGAGCCGTGATCTTTATGCAGATATCGTCAAAATCCGCCTTGGCGTATTCGACGAAAACATCGAAATAGCGGTCATCATCAAAAATTCCCGTATCGATCAGTTCATATTCGGGTTGAGATTTATCGCGACGCTTGTTTTCCTTTTTCAGGTCATCATAGGGAAATTCGCCCTGCGGATATTTGTAGAGAAATTTCATATAGGAATGCGTCGGCGTATTGTCGAGATAATAATAATACTCCTTGACGTCTTCGGCGTGGTTGCCTTCGGGTCCCGATAGACCGAACAATCTGTCTTTTAAGATTTTGTCCTTGCCGTTCCAGAAAGAAACCGCCAGACATATCCTCTGCGAACGGTCGGAAATTCCGGCGATGCCGTCCTCGTTCCAGCGGTAGGCTTTCAGATGCGAATGCTCGAACGGGAAGTAATCCCACGCCGAACCGTCCTTTGAATAATCCTCGCGGACGGTTCCCCACGCCCGTTCCGATACATAACAACCCCATAATTTCCAGTCCCGTTCGCGTCTATTTGCCAGATCAAGCCGTTTTCTTTCTGCTTTCAATTTGTAATATTTCCCTCTTATTTTATTTTTAAGAATCTGCTCAAAGAATGTCATAAGATTTACCGCTTAGTCTAGCCGGCCTTTTGTTTAGCCCGTAAAACATAGACTAATACGGAAAATTCTGGTAAATTCTATTCATCATATAAGTTATTTTAATTATTTTTCCCCCTTCGATAAATTTTTTGGAATCAATTTAGTGAAAATTTGTTTTCATTAGTCATATAATTTTTTTATCTGATAATAAATGAGCAATGTTTTACTTTCGACGATAACAATCGAAGAGTCGAGAGCTTTTGGAGTTTCAGAGGAGAAACCGTAAGTGAGATCGCGTCAAAAAATGCGAATTTCCGACAGAAGTCTGTCGGAAATCGTGGATAGAGTTCGGGGAAACTGGATCAAAGGGCTTTCCGGCAAGGCTGAAAAAATTCTTGCCGAAACGCTCGATAAATATCATCTGTCGGTCGAACAGCAGGCTCTCATCGAAAGACATCTTTCCTATACGCTCGAAACTCTCGGACGCTACCGGGAATCGCTTGATGTCATAGATAAATACGACAATGAAGAACTGCTCGGCAAACTCGATACGGAAACTCAGATTCTCGTCATCAATCAGCTGGCCATTGCTCTGAATAATGCCAACGATCATCCGAAAGCCGTCGCTCTTCTGAATTATTCGCTCGAACTGGCAAAAGAAGAAGACCTGACCCATCTGCTCGGTGAAATCTATATCTATCTTTCCCGCGTTTACCGAAAACTCAATGAATTCCCGATTGCCAGGGATTACGCCGAAAAAGCCCTGAGTTATTACCGCGAATCGGCAAACTGGCGGGGCATGGCGAACAGCTATCACACCATCGCCATCGCTTTTCATCAGGAGGGCAACAGCAAGAAGGCTCTCGACAGTTTTCAACTGGCAATCAAGATCATCGGCGAAAACCCCGCACCTTTTTTGCTCGGCAAAATCTATTCCGATATGTCCGGTTCTTACTGGCTGCTGCGGAGTCCGCAGGAAGGAATCGAATGTCTGGAAAAATCCATCGAATTTTTCTCGCAAACCGAACATAAACTCCAGACGATCGCCGCTTACAATAATCTCGGCATCAACCTGATGAATCTCGGCGATTGGACCAAAGCCGAAGATATGATCCGACGGGCGATCGAAATAAATGATGAAGTAAACCACTCGAGTATGTCCGCCATTCTCGATTCGCTCGCCGAATTAAAACTCTTACGCGGCGAGATTGACGAAGCAAAAGAACTGCTTGAAGAAGCCATCAAGATCGCCGAAGACACGAAAAAAGAATGGTATCTGATCCAGGCGATGCGCACCCTTGCCCGTTGTTTTCTGGCTGAAGGAAACTATGACGAAGCGATCGAAACATCGAAAAAGGCAATCGAAACATGTGCGGAAATCGGCGAAAAGTCATATTCAAATATGACCCGTCTGGTTCTCGCCGAAAGTTATCTTCAAAAGGGCGAGACTGACGAGTGCGAAGATCAACTGCAGATCATCGAAGAAGAAAATCCGGAAGAGGATTTCTTTGTGCTGGGAAATATCCAGCGAATAAAGGGACTGGCGGCACTCAAAGAAAACGACACGACGCGGGCTTCGCATTTTTTCAGTCAGAGCCTGACGATCTTCGAATCGGCGGAAGACATATACTTTATGGCTTTGAGTCATTTTCTGATCGGCGACTCGCTTTCCGAAAAACAGCCCCAGAAAGCCTCGAAGCATCTGGTTACGGCCAGCGAGATTTTCCGTAAACTCGGCGTCAACGATCTCTACAGTTCGGCGGAAGAAAAGATCGAAAATCTCGGCAGTCAACGAGAGGTAACTGAAGATAGTTCGGCAAGTTCGCAACTTCTGATGCAGAGATTGGCCGAAGCGACCGCATCGCGTGAATTGCTTTTCCGCGAACTGACCTCAATTCTGCAACAGGAAAGCAAAGCCCGCCGCATAATCATCGCTCAATTAAATGAACAGAACCGCTTTTATCCGTTTATCACGCACGGTTATTCGGCGGTGGAAAGTTCCGCTTTGATGGATAAATTGAACATCGCTCACGCCCAAAAGGAACTTGAAATATTCTCCAAAACAAAAAACATCGCCGTCTTTCCTTTGAAAACTTCAAATGCTCCGCCGGCGATCCTTCTGGTCTATCCGCGTTCGGGCCGAA
>JBGTRS010000294.1:0-6182 GCA_041940665.1 Pyrinomonadaceae bacterium
AATCCGCAAGTACCTTTCGCATCTCACCAGAGCGTAGTCGTAGGGTGACATAGGCCCCTTCTTTGGCAACAAGCTGACAGGAAGTTCCCGCCGCGCGAACCATCTGAGCACCTTTCTGGATTCCGACCTGTTGCAGCAGATGCACCGCCGCCAGATTATAGGATTTGGCCAGAGCGACCTTCATCGGTACATTGCCGTGACTGGTCGAACCGTCATAATTATGCGGTTGCCAACCGCCGCGTTTTATCGGAGCTCCGCTGACGACCGTATCGGGCGTAAATCCGTCTTCGACCGCCGCCGCATAGACGAACGGTTTATAGCAGGAACCGGTCTGTCTCAATCCCTGCGTCGCATTATTGAATTTATTCGTTTGAAAATCATATCCGCCGACCATCGAAACGATCTCGCCGTTTTTGGCATTGACCGTAACGATCGCCGCCTGCACTTCCGGCGTTTGGGTCAAACGAACTTTCAAAGTTTTGTTTTCGTCGTCAACTTCCAAAATCTCGAATTCAGCCAGGTAGCCGACCTTTAATTCTTTTTTCGGTGTGCTGTTCGATCTGCCCATATCTTTGTCAGTCAGCTTCGCCGTGTATTTGCCGAAGCGAACGGTCGCCTCATCGGTGACGCTATTGATTCTCATCACCAAGCCTTTGATATATTCGCCCTCCGAATACTGGTCTTCATACCAGTCTCCGTGTTTATACGATTCCAACTTGCGGTTGACATCCTTTTCTTCCTTTAATTCCTGATTATTTTCATCGAGCAAAATGTTGATGTAATCGGAACGCCATTTTTTTCCTTTATCGTAATTACGCAGACGGTTGCGGATCGAAGCCGTCGCAATTTTCTGAGCCTCGACATTGATCGTCGTGAAAACCTCGAGACCGCCCTGAGCCACCCGCGTCGTATATTTCTGCTCGATATATTTACGGACTTCTTCAACCGGATAATCCCAGGCGGTAGCTTTCGGCAGATTTTGATAATAGGCCGAATCGGAGAGTTTTATGTCTTTGGCTTTGGCCGCGTCAATCTCGGCTTGCGAATATTTATCGGGAAAATATTTTCGCATCTGGTCAAGCACGATGTTGCGGCGTGATTTGGCTTGCTCCTTATCCCGCGTCGGCGAATACTGCGACGGCGACTTCGGAATGGCCGCCAGCATGGCCGCTTCTTCAAGACTCAGATCTTTTAGGGTTTTCCCGAAATAGGTTCTCGACCCGGCTTCAAAGCCGTAGGCTCCGGCACCGAGAAAGACGTAATTCATATACATTTCAAGAATCTGATTCTTGGTGTAAAACCGCTCGACTTCCAAAGCCATCATCCATTCGCTGACCTTACGCGTGTAGGTTTGTTCCTTGGACAAAAAGAGATTTTTGACAAGCTGTTGGGTGATCGTCGAAGCACCTTCTTTCGAGCCGGTCGTCACATTCTTAACGACCGCTCCGGCAATTCGATACGGGTCAATCCCGATATGATCGCGGAAACGGTAATCTTCGATGGCGATCAAGGCATCGGCGACACTTTCGGGAACATCACTGTTTTTCGGATTATCGCTGTATTTGATCGGAATCCGTTTTTCGAGAGCAAATTCCGCCAGAACCGTTTTTCCGTCGTCGGCATAGATCTTCGTGACCTGCGGCGGACGATAGGTCGCAAGTGCCGAAACTTCAGTAGCAAAACGCGAATTGTTCAAATAATATGAACCCAAAACGCCGGTCAAACCGCCGGCCGCCAGAGCCAAAAGAAGAGCGGTCGGAAACCATATAAATTTCCAAAGCCCTCCTGCCCGTTTATTTTTCGAATCAACCGATTTTACTTCCTTCGTCTTAAAAACTTTAGATTTGGCCATAATTTAAAAACACCTCTAATTGACAAACCTTCTCATTCTAACACTAATGACGAACCCGATGGCAATAAATGTCGAAAGCATTGCCGAAAGCCCGGCACTCATCAAAGGCAGCGGCACACCGATCACGGGCAGGAAACCCAGAACCATCCCGACATTGATAAATATCTGAAATATGAGACCGCCGACAATTGACATAATCACGAGCATCCCGACGCGGTCGGGCGATTCCCTCGCCCCGACGACCAGCCTCGATAAAAGCAGAGCATACGCCAGAAGCAGCGAGATACATCCGATAAAGCCCGTATTTTCAGCCGTGACCGCAAAAATAAAATCCGTTTGCGGTTCGGGCAGGAATTTCAAAACGCTCTGCGATGTCTCAGTATCGCCTTTGATGCCCGTCAGTTGTCCTTTCCCGACCGTGATCATTGATTGAACGGTGTGATAACCGTAACCACGCGGATCGGCGTTCTCGGGATCGAGAATCGCCTCGATCCTTTCTCTTTGATAATTCTTGATAAATCCCGTATTGACACCGATGACATAGGCGGTCGGCACTAAAACGACCGTCAAAGCAAGACCTAAAACGACATACCGCATCTTGATTGAGGACAAAAACAGAACGACGGCGAGCAGAGGAAAATAGGTCATCGCCTGTCCCGCGTCGGGTTCAAGCATAATCAGCACGATCGGAACGGCTAAAATTCCGACTCCGACCAAAATCTCTCTGAATTTGAGAGCACCGTCCCGACGGTTGCCGAAATATTTCGCGAGCATCAGAACGACCGGAATTTTGACGAACTCCGACGGCTGAAACCGGCCGATAAACGGAACTGCCAGCCAGGCTCTCTGACCGTTGATCTTGACGCCCAAACCCGGAATCAAAACCAGCACAAGCAGGATCAGACCGATCGCATAAAAGACCGGAGCGGCGTCAACGATGCGGCGGTAATCCGATAAAGCGACGACCATCATCGCCACCAACGCGATCCCCAAACCGATGATCTGTTTCGCCCAATAGCTTTCCAGGACGGAATCATAGATCGGCTGGGCATTATAGATCTGCCAGACGCCGAAAAAGACAATGGCCACCGCCAAAAATGCGGTCAGCCAGTCAAAATCCCTGAAATGTCTTTTTTCGACTATCATTTTTTACGTCTTGAAATTTTAGTTTTCAAGCCCCGCCACCGTGTTGCCGTTTTCGATTTTCTTCGGTTTATCTTTTGTGTCCTCATCGGTTTCATCGAGTGATGAAGGATCATGATATGCCTCGAAGACGGCTTTGACGGCCGGGGCGGCGTGGCTTCCGCCGAAGCCGGCATTTTCGATGATGGCAATAACGGCGATTTCGGGTTTATAGGCCGGTGCAAAACCGACGAACCAGGCGTGGTCTTTGGCTCCGCCGGAATCAAGGGCGGAATTCTGTGCCGTGCCGGTCTTGCCGGCAATTTCAAAATCTTCCATCCGGATGCGTCCGGCCGTTCCGCCGCCGTTGACAACTCCCCACATTCCTTCCAAAACGAGTTTGTTCTGTTCTTCCGTCATCTCGACCACCTTTAGTTCGGGATGCTTGTAGGTAAATCCATTTTTGGCTTCGACATAATTTGCCGATTCTTTATTGCCGACCGCTCCGATGTCCTTGAATTCCTTCAAAAAATGCGGAACGTATAGTTTTCCGCCGACACCGATACTCGAAACCGCCCGCAGCATCGCAATCGGAGTTACGTCAACCGTTACCTGGCCGATCGAAGCAAAGACCGTTTCAATATCAGGCCATCTTCCCTTATATCTTTTTTCGATCGTTTCGCGGTAATACTTCGGCGTCCGGCTGACTTTCTCATTCGGCAGATCAACACCCGTTCGTTTATCGTATTCAAAATCCTCGACCATTTGTATCAGACCATCTATGCCCATCTTGAGAGCCAGACGGTAATAATAACCGTCGCAGGATTTGGTGATCGCATATTTCAGAGGCGGCGTGCCGTGGCTTCCCATACATCTCGTAAATTTATTGCCGATGGTAATTCCGCCGCCGCAGACCATATTCGAATCCGTCACGGTGATCACGCCCTGCTTTAAGGCCGAGACGGATTCGGGAATCTTCCAGGTCGAACCCGGATGATAGCGTCCCTGAATCGCCCGGTTGTAAAGCGGTCGTTCTTCGTTCTGCCAGTAGGCGGCGATCTGCCGCCGGCCTTCTTTCGTCGCACTGCCCTGCACAAAAACATTCGGATCGAACGACGGCAGAGAAGCCATCGCCAGAATCTCGCCGTTCTGCGGATTCATGGCGACGATCGCCCCGCGTTTAGTTGCCGATTCGGCCAGCTGTTTTTCCGCCGCCTTTTGCAGGTTGAGATCAAGCGTCGTGTACATATCCTGGCCGGGTTGCGGCGGAACGGAAGCGATTTCCTGCTGAACACGCCCGCGGCTATCAACGATCACTTTTCTATAACCGGGCGTTCCGCGTAAGAATTCATCGTAGTACTGCTCGAGACCGCCCTTGCCGATGATGTCGCCGGGACGAAAACCCTTTTCCTGATATTCGGGCTTTTCGAGTTGTTTCGGACTGATCTCGCCGACGTAGCCGAGAACGTGGGCAAGCATTTCGCCGTGCGGATAAAATCTCTGCGGCTGGAGTTCGACGCGAAGTTCCGGATATTCGAGCGTATGCGTTTCGACCCAGGTGATGTCCTCGAGCGTGGCATTTTCCTTGAGAACCATCGTTTCATAATCCGGACGGCTTCTGATGAGTTCGAGTCTTTCTTCGATATACTCGCGTTCGACATCTAAACCATCCGCATATTGGTCAATTCTTTCCGAAACCTTGACGCCCTTGATCGGTTCGTGCGTCAGAGTGATGTTATAGGTCGAGCGGGAATCAACCAGCAGTTCGCCGTGGCGGTCAAAAATCGCACCGCGTGGGGCGGGAATCGGAATCAGCCGGATTCTTTGGTTTTCGGCCCGGTCGGCATATTTTTCGCCTTTGTTTATTTGCAGATGATAAAGCCGCACGCCGAGAATCGCCAGCAAGACGAAGGCGATCACCTGGATCGCTCCGATTCTGATTGATAAATTTTGCGAATAATCGTGAAACTTCATATTACTACTTCTTGCCTAAACGGATCGGATTTCTACGTCTTGTCTCCCGCCGCGGCGAGAAAAATTCGCGTTTTCGCCCGCGTAACCTGTCCGAAGAAAAATTGTCCAAAAATAGATAAATAAATGTTCCGGCAATGGTCGTTCCGATCAGAGTATATGCCATCGTTACAAATATCTGGCTTCCTAAATCCTGTCCGAGCAATTTATGCATACCGAAATAAACCAGATCATCCAATAGACACGCACCTGCTATGACGGGAATGCGTAATAAAAGGTTGTCCAGATAGACCCGCCGCGTGATCTCCGAAACTATGTATGCTATCAAGGTTTTAGAGAAGCCGTTCGCCCCCAGAAGTCCGCCGCTCAGAGCATCCACCGAGATACCCGCGATCGTTCCGAACAGAATCGCCTTGATTGAATTTCTCTGCAAAGCGGCATAGACGACGATGATCAAAGGCAGATCAATATACGCAAAAGATTCGTGGACGTTGCGAAGCGTCCACTGCAAAATTACTGCAATAATCAATGCGGCTGTGATCTTAACCTGTTCCATATCTGCTGATTGTCGGTTGCTCGGCGGCTGTTGTTTTTACCTTCTTCCGCCCGTTTTCTTACTCGTCCTCTTCCTTGACGGCATTCGGCAAAGCTTGTTCATACTTTTGACGCGGCGGCGGATTATATAGTAGAACCGCAACCTCCTGCATCGAATAGATTTTCGCACTCGGCCGGACGATGATCTTATGCGGGACGGTCGCCGAACCCGACCCGACCTCGACTATTTCGCCGAGTTTCAACCCCGGCGGATAGACGCCGCCCTGTCCCGTCGTATAGACGATGTCGCCTTTCTTGACCTCGATATAACCCGGCACATAATTCATTTCCAACTCGTTTCTCTCGCCCGTTCCGCGAACGACGCCGAGGGCGTTCGACTGTCCGAGTTCGCCGACGATCGCTCCCAAACCGGATTTATCCCGCGTCACCAGATCGATCTGGGCGGTCAAAGGGCTGACGGCCGTAACCCGGCCGACCAGGCCGCCGTCAACGACGATCGGCATATTTAATTTTACACCATCGAGACTTCCGCGGTTGATAATCGCCGTATCAAACCAGGCGGACGTATCGCGTCCGATGATCTGAGCCGGCAAAATTTTGTATTCGGATTGTCCTTTGAGATTTAAGAGTTCCTGCAGTCTTTTATTTTCAACGGTCAGTTCCTTGTTTTTCTGCACCTCGA
>JBGTRS010000295.1:0-6131 GCA_041940665.1 Pyrinomonadaceae bacterium
GCTACTAAACCTTTCGCACCGACCGTCCAGATGGCGTTCTTACCCTTTGAATCAACGGCATTAAAACCTTTTTTAATGCCGTTTTCGGTTTGATAATGAGTCCAGGTTTTGCCGCCGTCGAAAGAAATATCCCAGCCGTCCGAACCGACCGCCAAAATCGAATTCTTGCTTATGTAAGTTACGCCCGAACGATAGCCGTTCAAACCTTTGCCGGGTATCCAGGTTTTGCCGCCGTCGTTTGTAAAAGCGAGATTGTCGGTGATGTCTTCGGGCTTTTCGTAATTTCCGCCGACGATGACGCCGCGAGATTTATCCCGCATGGCGATCGAAAAAATTCCGCTTCCCTGTGTGCCGTTGGTGATCGGTGTGTCGGCCGCCTTCCAACTTTCGCCGCGATCTTTTGAATAAAAAACTCTCGCGTCCATCCCGCCCGTGATGAGCCAGATGCGGTTTTTCCCTTCGGTGACGATGCAGGTTCCGCTCGCGGCAAAGGCGGCTTCGCCGTCTTTGGCGGACGGCATTTTTTCGGGCGGCATTTTCTCCCAGGTTTCGCCGTCTCGCGTGCGGTAGAAAACATATCGGCCGTCAACCGGATCGCTCTGAGCCATTCCGTTCTTTTCATCCCAAAAGGCGATTGAATCGAAAAAGGCTTTTTCGTCCGTGTTGGTAAATTGCAGTTTCCAAGTTTCGCCGCCGTCCGTCGTTTTATAAATTCTCGAAGACGCGCCGGTGCCGATGCTCAGGATGTAAGCCGTTTTTTCGTCAAACGCTTCGATGTCGCGGAAATCCAGGGTTTCCGCACCTTTGACTTTGAAAACGTCCCAAGTTTTCCCGCCGTCTGTTGTGCGGATAACGGTTCCGCCCGTGCCGCTTGCCCAGATAACATCTTTATTGACGACATCCAGTCCGCGAAAACTTGCATCTGTGCCGACATCAAATTTTTGCCATTGAGCGTTTGCCGACAAAGCAAATACAAAAAGAGTAAATAAAGCGAAATTCAGTTTTTGTTTCAGCATAAGATTTATATTATTTTTTTCAACCACAGATTAACACAGATAATTTATTGTTCGATAAAAATCCGTGTGCATCTGTGTTAATCTGTGGTTTCATTTTTCTATCATACAAATAAAATTATGCAAAAGATCATCTATCAGATACATTTGTGGCTCGGGCTGTTTGTTTCGATTCCGGTTTTGGCCTGGGCGTTCAGCGGATTCCTGTATGCTCTGCCGAATACGGTCGAAGGCGGTTCGGTTGATGTCATCGCTCAGGAACGCGTCAAAGTTTCGCCCGATGAAGCGATCAAAAAAGCCCACGCTTTTGCCGGAAAAACTTTGCCGACGACGGCTCTGACGCTTTTGATGCGAGACGGCAAACCCTTCTATCAGGCGGTCGGCGGAATGGGTCTGGATTCTATTTTGGTCAATGCCGAAACGGGCGAAGTTTTGATCACGCCTCAGCCGAACCTGGCGACGAGATTTTTCCGGCAGGCACATTTTTATTATTTCGCCGGTTCGTGGCAGGTTACGCTTCTCGTAATCTTCTCGCTTCTGGCCAGTTTTTCGGCACTGACGGGAATTTATCTAAATTGTGTTTACTGGTTCGGCGGAAGACGCAAAAAGAAAAAAGACGACAGCATTGAACTTTCGAGCGAAGAAGTTCATTAACATCCAAATCTTGTCTTTCCGCATCCGAAGGTTTAGTCTGATATTTCAAGGAGTTTCTACAAAAAATGAAAAAGATTTCGGTTTTATTTTTCCTGCTTGCGGCGTTTGTTTTGACGGCGTTTTCACAGCATGAATATGCTGATCTGGAAGAAAAAGAATTAAACTACAAAAACTGGACTTATAAAAACATCCTGACCGAAAAGGATGTCAGTTTACGCGAATTCGCCAAAGATAAAAAACTCGTGCTGGTTTTTTATTTTGCTCCCTGGTGTCATAACTCGGAATATCAGATGCCCGTTACGCAGAAACTTTACGAAAAATACAAAGATCAGGGTTTTGCCGTGATCGGCGTAAGTCTCTATGCCGATGAAGACCGGACAAAAAATCATCTGGAAGAACATAAAGTCACATTTCCCGTCGTCATCGAAACCGATTCAAAATTAAACCGCACCTATTCCGAGCATTATAAATACCGCGTTCAAACAGGCGACACACGCAAATGGGGAACGCCCTGGAATGTTTTTTTAACGACAAATGAATTTAAGGAAACGGACGAAACTCTGACCAAAAAACCCATCATCGTCAACGGCGAGATCCGCGAAGATGAAGCCGAAAAATTCATCCGCGAAAAACTCGGCTTATCATCCGAAAAATCAAAATCAGATAAAACACAAGCCAAAAAAGATTCGGTCGAAGTTTGCGATGAGGAAGACGGTTTGAAATTGACGAAGGCGGAAGATAATTAAACTCTGTAGATAAAGAATAAAGCTAGTAAAGAGTTTGGATTAGATTTCCAAACTCTTTACTTTTCACCCATCACTTTTCACCTATTCTACGGCATCGCCACCAAAGTATCGGTCAAAGTCTCGACAACAAGCAGTAATTCCTGTCCCGCTCCGGTAAATTGCCCGAGCATCGCCAAATCTTCGGCTCTCGCACTTTGCCCGATAATTCCCTGGATATTGACGAGATACGGTTTTAGAGCGGGTTTTGTCCGGAAATCAACCTCTAGTTTGACAAGCCCGGCACGCAACGCCCGGATGCTTGTGATGACATCCTGCTTGAACTGGGCGTTCTGATTGGCGATGTCTCGCGAAGCCTTGCCCGCTTTGACCTGCTTATCAATGTCCTCGATGCCTTTGGCGACGCCGCCCAAAACGAATACGAACTTCGTTACATTTTTAAGCTGAATGCCGACATCGTCCGCTCCTTTTTTAAGTTCGGCGGTATTTACCGTCGGTGTCGGAGTTGTTTTTGTCCGTCTGTTTCGGCGTTGGGCTTCGGCGTTGATGGTCAAACCGAAAATAAAACTCAAAACAAACACGAAAACAACCATATTTTTCAAATTAAATATTTTATTCATCTTTTCTCCTCTTATTGCCAGATGGTTGTAAATAATTCTACAATCTACATAAAGAAGATGAAAGAAAGACTATTAAAAGTTCGCCGTCTCGGACGTTTCGATTATCAAGACGCTTTGGATTTGCAGAAGGTTCTGGAAACGGAAGTTCTGGAAAACCGGAAGGAAGATCATTTTCTTTTGCAGGAACATCCGCACACATTTACGCTCGGACGACGGGCGAAAATGGCCGGTATTTTGGCGACCGAACAGCAACTCGAATCGCACGGCGTCAAAGTTTTTGAAATAAACCGCGGCGGAAAAGTTACGTATCACGGCATCGGGCAGATCGTCGGTTATCCGATTCTGTCTTTAAGTCCCGACCGCGAAGACGTTCACCGCTACGTGCGTGATCTGGAAGAGGTTTTGATCCGCACGCTCAAGGATTTCGGCATTGAAGCCTTTCGCCTCGAAGGTTTGACCGGCGTTCACACATCCGCCGGCAAGGTCGCGGCGATCGGCGTTCATATCAAGCGTTGGGTGACGACGCACGGTTTTGCTCTCAACGTCAATACCGATCTCAGTTTTTACAATTGGATAATTTCCTGCGAAGGCGAACCCGTTACTTCGATGGAACAAATCCTGGGACGCGAACTGGAGTTGGCGGAAGTCGAGAACAGATTAGTTCAAAACTTTGCCGATGTATTCGAAATAAAGGAAGTTAAAGATGATGTTTCCGAAATAGCGGAAACGGCCAAAGTTTAACTTACAAACCAGAGGGGAAAATTCTATGAAATACGCGAAATTATTTATTTTACTGATCGGTTTATGTCTTCTCGCCGCGTGCCAACCGACGACGACGACAAATACGAATTCAAATGATACAAACGTAAATACGAATTCCGACACGAGCGAAGCGGCCGAATTAGCGGTGGTCGAACGGCCGCAAAAAATCTCCGATATGATGAAAGAACGCGGCGAACAGGACGAAGCGGAGCCGGAATTGCTCGTCGAATCGCCGAAAGACGGCGAAACCGTCAACAGTTCGACCGTCAAAGTAAACGTTAAGGTCAACGGCAACGTCAAACAGGGTAAAGACGCCGAAGGAATGGGCAACCATGTCCACGTCATCCTCAATAATCAGCCCTATGCCGCTCATTATATGTGGGACGAAGGTTTTGAGCTTCGCAACGTCACCGACGGCGAACACACCCTGAGGATGTTTGCATCGCGTCCCTGGCACGAAAGCTACAAGAACGAAAAGGCTTTCAAGACGATAAAATTCACAGTTAAAGACGGCCAGGCCGACGAAACAAAACCGACCACCGACGCCAACGGCAACACGATGGCCGACCCGAAAGCCGCCGAGAAAAAAGAAACGGAAGGGGCTCAAGCCGAACAATCAACCGCCGGAAATGTCGATTTCACAAAGCCGCTTTTAACCTACAGCCGTCCGAAAGGCGACTACAAGGGCGAAGATGCCGAAGCGATCATGATCGATTTCTGGTTGACCAACGCCAAGTTAACGGGTGACGGCGGCGAATACAAAGTCCGCTATTCGATCAACGGCGGCGAGCCGAAAATGCTCGAAAAATGGGAACCAATCTGGCTCAAGGGCTGGAAGGAAGGCAAAAATACGGTCAAGCTCGAACTCATAGATAAAGACGGCAACCCGGTCGAGAACGGCGGATATAATTCGACGGAAAGAGAAATTACTGTAGCTAAATAAACTTGAAAAAACACTTAGAATGCTTTAAATGACTGAATTAAAACTCTCTAAGATCAATCTTAAAATATATGTTGGGCGGCTTTCAATAATTTTTTTAGCCGCCCGTATCCAATAAAAGCGAAAAACAAATTGGGAACCAATAGACCTACGATTATAAAATTTCCAACGCCCGCTGCATCGCCGCCGTACGCGTTTCGATTCCAAGTTTTTGATAGATATGTTCGATGTGTTTTTTTACGGTCAGCGAACTGATGTTGCACAAAATTCCGATCTCATCGTTTGTCTTTCCCTTTGTGATCCAAAACAAAATTTCCGCTTCGCGTTTCGTTAAGCCGAGTTGCTCAAGCATTTTCGGCAATAAAGTTCTTTTTTCTTCAAGCAGAATAGTTCGTTCGTGTGTTACGGAATTAACCAGCAGACGAACTCTCAAATTAGATTCCGCCCGATTTATTACGAGCGGCGGCAAAGGTGCGTTAAAATCCCTGCCGGACACAGTATTTTGCTTTAACCAAATCCGCAAAGTTTCCGGTAAATTACTTTCGTATTTCTCGCCTGCGAAATATGTTTCCAATAAATGAGCGGCAAATTCGCTGACAAATTGAATTTTTTCGCCGCGGATAACGATCACGCCCGATGCATTCGATTCAAGAGCAAAGTTCAAACGCTCATAGGCATAAGCATTGCGGACGGCGTTAATCAAATGCGGTGCGATCAGCGTCAGTAAATGTCGTTCGCGTTCCGAAAAATCATTTTCCCAACGATTGACCGAGCAGGCGACCGTATAATCAGGTGCGACCGGCAAAGCCAACCCCATCTGCTGACGAACGCGAATCAGACGAAAATATTCGTAATAGAGTTCGAGGTTCTCAAATTCGTTCTGCGTTACATAATCGGTCATTTTTATCGCCGTCTGAATTTTTCCCCCGACGACGACCGGAATCAGCGGATGCTGATGAACGTATTCCTGAAATCTCACCATTAGTTCCGGTTTGTATAAATCTTCGTCGGTCGTCCATGCAGTAAATTCGTATTTATCGCCTGCGTTAAAAGCGTCGAAAGAAATAATATCGGCTAGAATAACCTGCCCGACAGTTTGAATCGTACGCTGCGGCAACGTCTTGACATCGAATCCGGCGTGTAAAACTGTGAGTGCGGAAATAAAATTTTCAAAATCTTGCTTCGTAAGATTTTTCATAAACTATTAAGAAAAGGGTGGAATTTTAACTTTTGCATTATAGCCCGATAACTTTTCGATTTTCAACAAAAAAATACGCCGAAAGACGTATTTTCAAACTCATATTTTTAGTTTAAATTTGCCCATTGAATCAAATCTCTTTACACCATCCTACTAACTGGAACGATTTTAGTATTCAGATAAAAAAAGTTCTAAGTTTTT
>JBGTRS010000296.1:0-2194 GCA_041940665.1 Pyrinomonadaceae bacterium
CGAACAGATAAAACTGACCAACGAGGCTCTGGAAAAGGCTCTGAAATCAACCTCGTCGGAAGAATCCTTTGACGTCAATCCCTTGCGGCAATCTTTGGAAGCGGAACTGACGCGGGCGAAGGTCGAACAGGCCGGACGCATCGCTCTGCAGAAAAACTTAAGCGAGCAGGTCGCTCAATATGAAGCCAAACTAGCTCAGCTCGAAAAGGTTACGCCGCTCCATGACAAACTTTCGCGGGAAGTCAAAAAGAATGAAGAATCATATCAGCTTTATGCGAAAAAACAGGAAGAATCGAGAATCAATGATGCTCTCGACAAGCAGAAGATCTCGAATGTTTCGATCGCCGAAGAACCGAATGTTCCGAATCTACCGAACACAGGCAGTAAACTGCTCGCCGTCGTGATGGGTTTGGGTTTGGGACTCGTTATCTGCATCGGCGGCGTTTTCGCATCCGAACTGCTGCGGGATACTTTTGTTTCGCCGCGTGAACTGGAAGATTATACGGGCTATCCGGTGCTGGCGACAATCCCGCAGCAGACCATCGAAGAAAGACGCGAAAATATCAAAAATCAGGCACTCGCGGGCGAACTGGATGTCGAACTTCTGATGGAAGAATCGGATGAAGAGACCGAAGAATAGTTTTTATGAAATCATATATTCAATTATTTTTAACCAGCGTTAAAGCAAAAAGCACGACCAACGGCAAAAGTTCGGTCGTCGTGGTCTTTACCTCAACCGAACCGCAGGAAGGTGTCAGCTATGTCGTCAACTCGTTTGCCGTCGAACTGGCCCAGAGAACCCGGCAGAGAGTTTTGGTGGCGGACGCCGAAACCTTGCAAAAAACGGATATTTTCGACCGCCACCGGGCCGCCGAATATTGTCAGCAGGTTGATCTGCCGAATCTTTTTTTGCTTCTGACGGAAGAGGAATTTGCAGATGTAAATATAAAAACCAATCAACTGCAAAAAAGAAACGGAACGACGAAACTCGAACGCGGTTTGAAGAATCTGCAGACTCTGCGGTTTTTGTTCGACTTTATTCTGGTTGATTGTTCGGCGATGAGCGTTTCGGGCGACGCCCCGCTGCTGGCTCCGTCCGCCAACGGCGTGGTCTTGGTTGTCGAAGCCAACCGGACATCCCGCGAACAGGTCAGAAATTCTCTGAAAACGATCGAGCTGGTCAACGGAAATTTTCTCGGATGCGTGATGAACAAACGCCGTTATCCCGTTCCGAATTGGATTTATAACCGAATTTAAATTTGTAGTATGAAATATCGAACTTTAGCCGCAATCATTCTAGCTCTGATTCTGTTCGGCGTGAATGCCGAGGCTCAGAATACGACCGCACCGCCGGTGAAAACATCCGACAAAAACGCCACGGACGCACCGGCATTAAAAGAATCGAAAGGAAAACGCTACCGGCTCAATCCGGGCGATGTGCTGGAGATCATCTACCGCTACACGCCGGAATTCAATCAGACCGTCACGATTCACCCGGACGGTTTTATCGTTCTCGAGATCGTCGGCGAACTCGAGGTCGAAGGACTGACGTTGGAAGAAACGCGGCAAAAACTCCTTGCTCTGGCCGGCAAAAGATTGAAAGACCCGGAAATCACCCTGCTTTTGAAGGAATTTCAGAAGCCTTATTACATCGTTGCAGGTGAGGTCTTAAAACCCGGCAAGTTCGAGATGAACGAGGAAATTACGGCTCTCCAAGCCGTGATGATGGCGGGCGGTTTTAAGGAATCGGCAAAGGTTTCGCAGGTGGTCGTTTTCCGCAAGATCAATAAAGAGTTTGCCGAAGTCAAATTGATCGATCTGAAAAAGATCAAAAAAACGAGCGATCTCGAAAACGATCTGAATCTGGAATCCGGCGACATCCTTTTCATTCCGCAAAACAAATTCAGCAAGTTTGAAAAATATATCAGACTGACGAGTTTAGGCTCGATTCTCAATCCGATTCTTCGTTAGTTTTTTTTAGCGGACGGATTTTTTAGCGGAAAATAATTTTAAGTTTTCAAGATTTTTTTTCTATTCATATATGATTTCAAAGCAAGGACAAATTTCGGTTTTATTTCTCAAGTCAGCCGACTTGAGCTTGCTTTTGTTTGCCCTTGGTTTGAGTTTGGTGATCTATCATCAGCCGTCTTTCGACTCATTGGACTTTCTTTCCACCCGCATCAAACTGAGCAAC
>JBGTRS010000296.1:2204-6126 GCA_041940665.1 Pyrinomonadaceae bacterium
TCGGCGGATCGCTTCTGATAATCTGGCATTTCTGCTTTTTGATCAACGGTTTGTATCAATCGTACCGCTTGAGCAGTGCGGGAAAAATTCTGCGGCGGACGGCGAAGGTGATATTCGTCTGCACGGCGATTTTACTTATTGCCGCCCAATTCAATCCCTGGCGGACGATCAATCTCCAAACGCTGGCGGGTTTTGCCGGATTCGGATTATTATTTATCGGCGGCTACCGACTGGTCACATTCTATGCCTCGAGACGGTTGCGAAGCCGCGGGATCAACACAAAATCGCTGGTTATTTTAGGCGGCGGTTCGAGAAGCGAAAATTTTATCCGGGCGATCGAACGCAAAAAGGAATTGGGTTATCGGATCTTGGGATATTTGGACAGCGATCCTCTGTTCAGCCAAAAAGAAATCAACGGTCATCCGTGTCTCGGAAAATTCGGGGATTTGAAAGAGATCATTGACCGCGAAGTGGTTGACGAGGTCGTCATCGCTCTGCCGATAAAATCGCAATATACGAGAATCAAAACCGCCATTGCCGAACTCGAAGAACAGGGCGTGGTCGTTCATATTCTCTCGGACTTTTTCCCGAAACACCTGGCACGGATTCAGCCGCAGGAATTTCAGGGTTTTCCTCTGCTTTCACTGCATTCCGCACCCGTTTTTCACTGGCGAACCGAACTCAAGCGGATGTTCGATATTTTCATCTCGCTCTCCTTGCTGACGCTTTTTATTCCTTTATTTATCTTGATCGCCGTCATCATCAAACTCGATTCAAAGGGTTCGGTGTTCTTCCTGCAGGAGCGGATGGGGTATAACAAACGGCGTTTTTTTATGGTCAAATTCCGCACGATGGTCGCCGATGCCGAAGCGAAAATGAAGGAGATCGAACATCTGAACGAAAAGGACGGAGCCGTCTTCAAGATCAAAAACGATCCGCGGATAACCCGCGTCGGAAAATTCTTGAGAAAATTCAGTCTGGATGAATTGCCGCAATTATTCAATGTTTTGCTCGGCGATATGAGTCTGGTCGGACCGCGACCGCTTTCCGTCCGCGACGCCCTAAGGCTGGAAGCCGCCTGGCAAAAACGCCGGTACAGCGTCCGTCCCGGCATGACCTGTCTCTGGCAAATTTCCGGCCGAAGCAATCTTTCGTTTGAAGAATGGATGGAACTCGATCTCGAATATATTGATAAATGGTCTTTAAATCTCGACTGGTGGATTTTGCTCAAGACGATTCCGGCGGTTCTGTCGGCGAGAGGTGCCGTCTAAAAAATAATTAATAAAAGTGAAACGAAGCGTCAAACTTGTCTTTTCAACGAATGTCCTGTTCCTCGCCTTTAGTGTGGCGACGAGCCTTCTGAGTGCCTGGGCTCTCGGAGCGGAAGGCCGCGGCGAACTCGTCATCGTCACGATGTGGCTTTTTGTCTTTACGCTTTTCGGAACGCTCGGACTGCCCTACGCCCATCGTTTCTGGACGGCCCGCAAACCCGAATGGAATTCGGAGATTTTTTCCAACACGATAATCTATACTTTAGCGGCGAGCCTTCTGATCATCGCCGTCGGCTGGCTTCTGATCCCCTTTCTGATCGGCGAGCAAAAAACGGAGACCATCCGTTTGACCCAGCTTTTTCTCCTCAATGTTCCCGTCATCCTTTTGAACGAACTTTTACGCGGACAGCTCGAAGGAGCGAAGCTCTTCGGCTGGCTGGGCATTGCCCGGATCGCTTTTATTTCAACGCAGGCGGTCGGTTATCTCGTCCTATATCCGTTCGGCTGGCTGACCTTGCATAACGCCCTTTTGATCATTATCTTCGCTCAAATTCTAACGGCGGCACTGATGTTTATTGCTGTCTGGTTTAATCTCCGCCCGAAACTGCGTCTGAATCTGAAGATTTTTGTCAAGGAAATTCATTACGGTCTGCGAAGTTACTTCGGTCTGGTGACGGAATTTGCCGTCTGGCGGCTCGATCAGATTATGCTGACGGCGTTTGCCTCGAGCACGATCGTCGGGCTTTATGCCGTGGCGGTCGCGATTGCGGAAATTTCGGCAACGCTCGCATCTTCCATTTCGGATTCTCTGATGCCCGAAGTCGCCGCTTCGACCGACAAGCAACAGGCACTTCTGCTTTTGTCAAAATCCCTGCGTCTGACCTTTTATGCTCAGCTTATCGCCCTGATCCCGTTCTGGATTGCCGCACCTTATATTTTGCAATATGTGTTCGGCCGGGAATTTGTCGCGGCAACCGATGTTTTACGGCTTTTGTTTATCGCTTCGATCATCTGGAGTGCGGGATTGATCCTCATCAGCGGTCTGAACGGCTTCGGAAATCCGGGTTTAAGCACGGTGGCGAGAATTTCCTCGGCGGTGACGACCGTCGTTCTGCTTGTCTGGCTTCTGCCGGTCTGGGGAATGCAGGGAGCGGCGGTTTCTTCGATTCTCGGTTACGCGGTGATGTTTCTGGTCGCTTTGGTCTGCATTTCGCGGACGCAAAAGATTGGCCTATGGCAATTCCTGCGGCCGCGGCGGGATGATATTTCGTTTAAGCAGATCAAGTCCGTCTTTAAATTTCCGATGGCCCAGCCCTCGAAGATCGGTTCGTAAAAATATGTCAGAGAGAAATGCTGAAAATCGTAGAAGAAGAACGCGAACAAACACTTCGTTCGGCTGGATCGGTCTGACGCAATTCCTGGCGATAACGGGTGCATGGGCGGTCGTTTCGGGCGGAAACTTCTTGCGGATGTTCACGCTCGGTTCGATCACGCTGGCGTTGCTGATTCCTCTGATGGTCAGTCTGGAAGCGGGAATGATCGCCATGGTCATCTTCGAACCGTTTCGCGGTTTATTGAGAAGAGCTCAATATCTGATCGTGCCGTATTCGCAAAACGAACCGATCCATCTGATTACTCCGGTCGTCACTTCGCTCGGAATTCTGATCGTTCTCGCCCGGGAAAAGTTCCGGATGTTTTACGCGACACCGCTCGCCGGTCTCGTTTCGGCTCTGACCTTTCTTTGTATTCTGCAGATTTTCAATCCCTTGCAAGGGAGTCTCTATGTCGGTCTGACGGGAGCTTTGTTTTATCTAATCCCGATGGGCTGGTTTTATTTCGGGCAAACCGCCGACCTCGGAGTTTTTCCGAAGATTCTGAAACTGATGGTCTTTTTAGGGCTGATCACATCGCTTTACGGAATCTATCAGATCGTTTACGGCTATCCTTCGTTCGAACTTTACTGGATCGAAAATACGGATAAATATTCATCCGTCGCGGTCTATAACGTCAAACGGGCGTTGGCAACCTTCAGCAACGCCGAAGAATGGGGACGCTATGTTTTGCTCGCTTGTCTGGCCGCCTTCGGTTTTGCTTCGATGCGGTCGGAAGGAAACGGAAAACGCATTTTCTGGTTTATCTGTGCGGCCGGTTTGTGCGGAATGCTTGCCCTGACGGGACAACGCAGTTCGATCTTCGGGCTATTCTTAGGCTTAGCGATATTTTTCGTAACCGGAGCAAAAACATTTGCTAACTCATTCGGCCGCGTCGCTCTCTTGTGCATTCCGTTCATTCTGCTTTTTACATTCACGAAAAGCCTCAGCGATGACGACATATACGAACTCGACGAAAGCAAAAAGATGACGACCATTCTTTCCCACACGACCAAAGGAACGGTCAACCCGACGGGTGAAGGAAGTCTCTACGCCCGCTTTGAAACCTGGACGCATCTGGTCACGAAAGTTCTGCCGAAAAATCCTTTCGGTTCCGGCTTGGGTGCGGGAACCCTTTCAGCCAGCCGCGAAAAAGAAGACGACGAACGGGAGGCCGTTGACAATCACTTTCTAAGTCTCGCCGTCTCCGCCGGAGTTCCCGCCGCAATCCTGCTGTTATGGATTCTCCTCCGGGCTTTCGGCTGCTGTATCAAGATTTGG
>JBGTRS010000297.1:0-6126 GCA_041940665.1 Pyrinomonadaceae bacterium
CCAACCGTTTTAAGATTATTTCTGACCGGAGTTCAAAACATACAGGGTTCAAGCATTGCGATCAATATCGGCGGGACGGCCATTCCCGGAACGATCTCGAATGCAATAATTGTCGAACCCGGAGTCTACCGGATCGATTTTTCACTGCCGGCAAGTCTTGAAATGGCGGGTGATGTGCCGATAACCGTCTCCGTTTTTCAAGGCAATGGCATATTTGCGTCCAGACTAGCCGATTCGGCTCCGCGTCTGCGGATTCTCTGACGGTAGAAGTGTGTCTAAAATTAAAAAAAAGGTTGGAATCAATTATTTTCCGGCCTTTTTTTTCTTCGGTTATTATCCGTAAAATAACTTGATTCTTGCTTAAAACAAGCCGTTGTATTATTCTTTATAAACATTAGCTAAATATTTATTAACGAAAGATTTTGTTGGAATTTTTAATCTTTCGTCGTTTCTTCTAGGATAGCTACTTTTACTAATCTATTTTTAATCCAAATGCAATAAATAAGGAGTTTTATAAAAAATATGGCAGATAAAGATGTGAATACAAGAAAGATTGCCTCGAAAGTATGGCATGACGGTGAATTTATTGATTGGAACGACGCCAGAGTTCACGTAATGACGCACGCGATTCATTACGGTTCGAGCGTTTTTGAAGGAATCCGCTGTTATAAAACCGAAGACGGTTCCGCCGTTTTCCGGCTTCCCGAACATATGCAGCGGCTCAGAAACTCGGCCAAAATTTACCGGATGGATACCGAAAGATCGGTTCAGGAATACTGCGATGCAACGGTCGAACTGATCCGTCAGAGCGGTTTGGAGGAATGCTATATCCGTCCGATCGTCTTCCGCGGACTCGATGAAGAAAATCCGGCGTTCGGCGTCAACCCCTTCCCGAATCCGATCACTTCCTACATCGCCGTCTGGGAATGGGGCAAATATCTCGGCGAAGAGGCTCTTGAACAAGGCATTGACGTCTGCGTTTCGAGTTGGACACGGATCACTTCCAATTCGATGCCGGCGATGGCGAAAGCCGGTGCTAACTATATGAATTCACAGCTTATCAAAATGGAAGCCATTCTGGGCGGTTTCGCCGAAGGCATCGCTCTTGATGACCGCGGCTACGTTTCCGAAGGTTCGGGCGAAAATCTATTCCTCGTCAACAACGGAAAATTGATCACGCCGCCGCTCGGGGCTTCGATATTGCCCGGCATCACACGCGATTCGGTCATCCAGATCGCTAAAGAAATGGGCATCGAAGTCGTTGAAACGACCGTCCAGAGAGCCGCTCTCTATTTGGCGGACGAATTATTCTTTACAGGTACGGCCGCCGAGATCACACCGATCCGTTCGGTTGACCGGATCACCGTCGGACAAGGTAAACGCGGTGAAATAACGGCAAAATTACAGGAAGAATTCTTCAAAGTCATACGCGGCCAACGCCCCGCTCCGAATGATGCGGAGTGGCTGACCTATATTGATGCCAAAGCCGAAAAAAAGTCCGCGTAGGAGATGAGATGGCAACGGTTTGACTCATTTCCTGTTGAAAATTTGAAACCGGAATTTATAAAAAGCAGATGAATTTTTCAAAATTTATTCATCTGCTTTTTTTGTCATGTAAGTTAAAATTAAAGATCAAAGCAACTTTGGCGGAAAAGCTTTTTTTTAATTACATTTTTTTCTCAATCAGAATTGTCTATGGTTAAAACCTTAGCCAAAAACTACATCCTCGAACTCACCGTCTTTACCTGCGGCGGTCTGGTGATGATCTATGAGATTATCGGCTCACGGATTCTTTCGCCGTATATCGGCACGTCAACTTATACCTGGACGAGTCTGATCGGCGTTATTTTGGCCGCCCTCAGTCTGGGCTACTGGCTCGGCGGCAAATACGCCGACAAAATGCCCGACATCAAAATTCTCGCCTCGGTCATATTTATAGCGGGCGGCTTAGTTTCCGTAACGATCATAATCAAAGACGTCGTTTCGAATTTCATCGCTCAAAACAGTTTGCCGCTGGAAATCAAATCCGTTCTCGCGGCATTACTTCTTTTCGCACCGGCGAGCGTTTTTCTCGGATTCGTTTTGCCGTACGCGGTCAAACTAAAGACAAAAACGCTCGATGAAACGGGCGAAACGGTCGGCCGGCTTTACGCCTTTTCAACTATCGGAAGCATCATCGGCACATTTTCCGCCGGATTCCTTTTAATCCCGTTCGTCGGCAGTACCCGGACGCTCTATTTTATCGCCGGAAGTCTTTTTCTGCTTTCTTTCCTTTTAATTCCCTTTTCGCTCACGAGAACCAACATCGGCGTTTTGCTGATCTTTCTGCTCGGTATCGCCGGCAACGAAGCCCAAACCTATTTTCAGAGATTAGCCTTCAACTTTCACGATATTGACACCCAGTATTCCCGCGTTCAAATCTTTGACACGACGCAAAAAAAAACGGGCAAAAAGATCCGGGCGATGGCGATTGATCCTTATATTTATCAATCCTCAATGTTTCTCGAAACGGGCGAAGCGGCTTCCGAATACACGAAATTTTATCACCTGCTCAGACATTTCAAACCCGATTTTCAAAAAACGCTGATGATCGGCGGAGCCGGCTATTCGTTCCCGAAGGAATATCTGAAAACCTACGGATCGGCGGAGATCGAAGTCGTCGAAATTGATCCGGATATGACCGAACTCGCCCGCAAGTTTTTCAATTTAGAAGAAAATCCGCGACTAAAAATAACTCATCAGGACGGCCGAATCTTCCTCAACCAAGCCGCACCGAACAAATTCGATGCCGTCCTGCTCGACGCCTTCACATCGCTTTTCAGCGTCCCCTTCCAACTGACCACCATCGAAGCCGTCCGAGAAATTCACAAAACCCTCAAACCCGAAGGCGTGGTCATTTTCAACATCGGCGGAAGTCTCGAGGGAACATCAAGCCGTCTCCTTCGAGCCGAACTCGCCACCTACAAAAAAATATTCCCGCAGGTTTTCATTTATAAAGTTAATCAATCCAAACCCGCCAGCCAATACCAAAACTTCATCATCGCCGCCGTCAAATCCGAAAAAAAATCTACGCAAACGTCAAGCGATCAGGAGATCAACGAACTTCTCCAACACTTCCACCAAACCCCGAACAAAACCGACGCTCAAATTCTCACTGATGATCTCGCCCCGGTCGAATATTTCAGTTCCTTTACAAAAAACACCGGTGAAAATTAACATATTTGTAAAGTTAAACCTAACTATTTCAACATTTCTATTTAATCAACAATAAAATTAAAAAAAGCTTGTAATGTTTTGTGCATTCTAATCATTAATAAGTAGAAACATTAATTTTAATTTAATTAAGGAGAAAAAAATGCCAGATACAACAAGCGTAGTAGCTATCGGAGTAAAAAAATGCAAACCATTTATAATTGAAGTAATGGTCTTTAATCCAGAGTCGGGATATAAGATAGAGGTAAGTGTTGAACGAGCCTGTACCGCCACAAATGACTCAATTTGGAAAATTGTTTTTGACCTTTATAAGAAAAAGGACGGTGAGGATGGGTTTGATCAAATCGTTCATGTTTCCTATAGAGGAAAAGACCCCGATGAGAACAAAATGATTCAAAAAACGCTTCACGGCGTCAATGCACATCAGGCGGAGATTTTAGTTGATGAAGTTTTCCCGGCCTCAAAAGAATTTGCAGATAATCCTAACGATGCTACCAAAGCTGAAGTTGCCAAATCTTCAAAAAACTTTGTTTTAGCGGCAGAGGTTTAAATCAATTTCGTTTTAAGAATTCAAACATAATAAGGCGTTACTCTTCTTTTACATTTTTACTGAAGAATAACGCCTCAAACTAAAGTGGAGGATTATAATGGTTTTACCAAACGCGTTATTTCTAGTTGTCTTAGTCTGTTTTTTGATGATGTTTCCTGATTATTCCTATTCACGCAATTGCAATGACGGGTCAATTCAAGATAGTGATAACTTTAAGGTTCGATTCACTAAAATTAATCTAAGATATTTATCACTTCCATTACCGCCAAAAGGAACTCAATATACAAAGGCCTTGGAAAGCCGGTTAATTAATGATGTTCATCAAGCAATAAAAGCGGAAAGGAGCCGAGAAAACGTAGAAGGAGAAAATCTCAGCCAACTGAAAAACAAAATTTCAACAGGTAACTTACCGGAAAATCTTCCAATTGCCTTTAGAATAAGTTCTGTAAGAAGTTGTGTCGAGATTATTGCAGAAACTGTTTGTAATAGCGAAGTCGGACAAAATAAATGTGTAGATATTTATATAGAAGCCCGATCAATAAATTTGTCCCTTGATAATCCGGCTGAAAATTTACTTGATATGATTCCCCGTTCCGATTCCCCAACCATCTATGCAAATGTGCCCAAGCCTTTGATGCTTTTAAATCCAAAATTCGGAGTTGATTTTGATAAAGAGTTCGGCTTTTCACAAAATGTCGAGATTTCTACTAATTTGTTGGATTCCAAAGAAATTTTGGATGGTAATTCAGTTGACATAAAATCATCGCGTTTAGATTTGGATTTTGAGGGAAAAAAATCTTTGAGTAAAAACTATTATGACTCAGGTATTACTCTTACATACAAAAAGTTTCTTGTCTCAAAAAACATTGAAAATATCTATGGAGAAGTTCGATTTTCTGCAAGTCACATTCCCAAAGGAGATGCTGATTTTCATAATAATGAAATATCTTTAAGCCTTGGGACAAAATTCAGTACAAATCTTTCATTATTTAAAAGTATTATTTTGGAAGGAGGTTATGCTTACAAAAATAATAGATTTATCGACACTGAAACCTCGACTTTTCAAAAAACAAGAGAAAATAACTTTCATTTTAGAACACTTTTGAACGGACAAATCAAGCGTGATGTCATTCGCTTAGGTTTTTGGATGGATGCAGGGAAGACTGATGATTCCGTATTCTCATACAAACGATATGCAGGTTTAGCTGGCTATGCTAAAGAGTTTGGAAAAGGAAATCAAACTTTTGGATTAGAAGCTTTGTTCGGAATGGGAAAAGTTACCGGAGATATTCCAAACTATGCTTATTTTTATGGAAATAACGAACTCAAAAATTTTATGTATGAAGCTGATAATTCGGACATCATAAAAAAAATGCCCGGTGGTCCTCTAATCAGGAGCTTTGGAAGTGGACAAGCTATAAATAATAACAACAATCAACCGATTGGAAGTAATTCTTATTGGCATTTTAATCTTAATCTAAGTATTCCAGTTTCAAAATGGTCAAAACCCTTGATACCCAATGAACAAATTGATCTAGAAACAGATGACCCAAATTGTCCTATTGAAACAATTCGGGACTTAATTAAATGTCAGGGAAGAAGCGGTGAAACCATTCTTGCCGTAATTTATAAAAAAAGACACGGTTTATCGGATGAAGAATCCGCCGCTAAAGCTAGAAATGAATTTAAAGCTATTAACTCTGCCATAGGTTATTTGGTTGATCAAGCAAATTTATACTCGGTAAAACCACTTCTTATGTTTGATGCGGCTAAATTTAATAATTTTAACGGAATCAATAAAGTTCGTTATAGTTTCGGCGGAGGAATCCAGTTTAGCATCGTCATTGCTAAATTCGAAGCAGGCTATATGAGAACAATCAATCCGCAATTAAATGATAGCCCGGGCAATTTTACAATGCGTTTATATTTTCAAAATTTATTTTAGTTTTATAAAAAGAAGTTTTTATTGAGGCTTAGATAGTAAGCGAAAAAAATGGGTTTAATCTAAATACAGGAGATCAAAAAAATGGCTGATGAAAATGATGAAAATTTACAGGATCAGGACGATCCGGATGAAAAAGACAATCAAGATGCGGGACTGTTCAAAAAAATCTGGGTTTCATTGACAAGGAATATTTCCTACCTGCTTTTAGGCGGTTATCTGATGTTAATTCTGATTGCCGGACTTTTTATTATGGCAAGTTTGATGCTGGCGAAAGCTGATCCGGATACAAGAAAAACCGAAACCGTTCAGGTTCTAATACCCGCAACACCGCAAAAAGCCGGAAACCCTAACACAGCGGCAAATTCCAATGCAAATACTTCGACAAACAACAATGCTAACGTTAATTCAAATACTAATG
>JBGTRS010000298.1:0-6115 GCA_041940665.1 Pyrinomonadaceae bacterium
GATATGTTTTCCGGCAATTTCTCCGGCGTTTTCATAACCGAGCATTTCGAGCAAGGTTTGATTGACCTGCTCGACCTTGCCGTTATCTTTTGCCGTCAAAAAACCGCACGGGGCATTGTTTAATAATTCATCCATATACAAGAATCTTTTCGATTATGTAGTGGAGGATTTATCGAGGTAATTCGTCATAATTTCGATCGTTTCCCGCGGGTGACTCATATGCGGACAGTGACCGCTGGCGTCCATCAGAACCAGCTCGCCGTTGGGCATTTTTTCATGCATAAATTTGCCGACCGAAACCGGAGCGACCGCATCGTCCGTTACCTGCACGATCAATGCGGGCGTGTTTATCTTCTCAAGATCATCGCGGTTGTCCGAATAAAATGTCGCTTCGGCAAAACGTCTGGCCATTTGTGGGTCGGTCGAACAGAAACTTTCTTCTAACTCGGCACCGAGTTCGGGACGCTCGGGGTTTTTCATGACGACCGGAGCCAGAAAGCTTGCCCAGCCGATGAAATTTTTATCCATCATTTCAAATAAACCGTCGAGGTCTGCCCGCTCAAAGCCGCCTTCATAATCGGGCGGATGATTGATATAACACGGCGAAGGCACGAGCATGACGAGATTTGAAAAAAGTTCGGGACGCTTAAAGGAAGCCAAAGCCCCGATCATACTGCTGACCGAATGCCCGACAAAGATCACGTCTTCGAGATCGAGGGCGTCGCATATTTCGATCACATCTTCAGCATATCCATCGAGTTTGCCGTACCGCTTCTCATCATACACTGCCGGATCGGATTTGCCCGAACCGACGTAATCGAATAAAACGATGCGATAATCCTTTTCAAACGCGGGAGCGACAAACCGCCACATATTCTGATCGCAACCGAACCCGTGGGCAAATAAAAGCGTCCGCTCGCCGTCGCCCGAAACATTGACATTGTTCCTTTTTATAATATCTTCCGTCATTTTCTAAAAATTTTTACCGGTTTTTATCTGAGGCTTTAATAGATTCTAATACTAACCAATGATTTTGAAAACCGCTCGTTCCAACTCCGGTGACTTTTTAATGTAAATAGTCTTTCCCGCACCGAGGCAGATTAGGACTGAAAAATCCCGTAACGGGATTGAATTTATATAAAACGAATTAACAATACAGTCGTTCAAAGCGACAGATATAACAGGAAAATCAATGAACTTACTCCGATTGGCGTAATGTTGAAACGGAAAAATGAACAGTACAATTAAAATAATTTTGGTAACTTTGGCGGCGTTTGCGGCATATTATTTTATCGACGATCTGATTTTCAAAGAGGTCAGACAAACTATCAATACTTATATAAACCAACGCGGCATCAGCCACATCTTGTCATACATTCTGGTCGGACTGCCGATCCTGGCGGCGGTCGTTTTTCTGCATGGGAAAAATTGGCTGGAATCTTTGGGTTTAAATCGCCCGATCGTCAAAGCGTTCTTTTTTTCACTGCTTTGCACATCGCCGATGCTTATCGGGTTTGCCGCTCTCTCGTCGGTTAACCCGAAATTTACGCTGAATATCTTTTTGGTTAATGTCATTGCCGCCGCCTTTTTCGAGGAACTTTATTTTCGCGGATTTCTTTTCGGACAGCTTTTTCGCTACACAAAACTAGGCTTTATCCCGTCCGTCTTGCTCGGAGCCCTGCTTTTTGCCTTCGTCCATCTTTACCAAAGCAGTGATCCTTTGACGCTTGCCGGAATCTTTGCCGTCACCCTGCTCGGAGCGATCCTTTTCGCCTGGGTTTATGCCGAATGGAACTACAATATCTGGGTGCCGGTCTTTCTGCATTTATTGATGAATCTATTCTGGGACATCTTCTCCGGCGGCGACAACGCCCTCGGCGGACTGACTGCTAATATCTTCCGCACCCTCTCGTTAATCCTGATCATCTCTCTGACCATTATTTACAAAAAACGAAAAGGCGAACCGCTGGAGATCACCAAACAGACGATCTGGATGAAAAGAACGGAGCAGGATACGGCGGAAGTTTAAGGATCGTTTTTGAATTCCACCCAAAATGCTCCGAAAAATGATTGAAGGAGTTTGAAGGTTTTGTGCTAAAATTTTAGGCAGAGGTTTTAGCTGTGGAAGTTACGATCAAATTGCCCGAAAAAGTTTATGCCAATCTTTCAAGCGAAGCGGATAGATCGCATCGTCCGATTGATGAAGTGATTGTCGAAAGATTGGAAAATGATTTTGCTATTGACGCGGAAGAACTGGAAAGGCAAATTTCCGTTTGTTCGGATGCAGAAGTTTTGGAACTTGCCAATATCGAAATGCCGACCGAAAAGGATGAGCGTTTGAGCGAATTATTGAGCAAACAAAATGAAGGAAACTTGAGCGAAACAGATCAAAAGGAATTATGGCAGTTGATGGATTTAAGCAGACTCACGACCTTAAAAAAGGCTTTTGCCTTACGCGAACTCACGCGACGCGAGCTAAATGGCGACGATCAATAATGAACTCGACAAAAGACTTCGCCAAGACGCGAAAAACCGTTGCGGTTACTGCCAAAACCCGCAGGAGTTGATGCCCTACAAACTCGAAATCGAACATATCAATCCAATCGCTAATGGCGGCGAAACAATCGAAGAAAATCTCTGGCTCGCTTGCCGCGAATGCAATGCCCATAAATCAACAAAAACCGAAGCGGTTGATAATCTCACAAACAAAACCGTCAAACTTTTCAACCCGCGTCAACAAATCTGGAAGGAACATTTTGAATTCAGCGAAGATTTTTCAAAAATAATCGGCAAAACCCCAACCGGACGTGCCACCGTCGAAGCCTTGCAAATGAACAACATCTACCAAACAACCGCCCGCCTCGCTTGGTCAGAAACAAGCAAGTTCCCGCCGAAAGATATTTGGTAGAACAATTCAAGTCTTTGTAAAAAACAATTCAAAATCACAACGCTCGTCGCTGAAAGCGACAAAGATAATAGCGTAGGGTAAGGCGAACGATAGTGAGCGACACCCTACGTCCGTTCAAAAACAAAATCCCGACTCTGAAGGAGTCGAACAAAAGATGTGAATTTGTTGTATCCTTCAGCGTTAAATAATTTTAGAAAACAGAGAATTTAGTCATTTGTAAAAGTAGTAGAAAACTTTCCTGCTATATTGTTTTTCTCTAAAGTATAAACTCCACTTATTTCTAATGGTCTTATTCCCTTTCTTCTGTATATATCTTCGTCATAGCTTAATTTTTCGCCTCTTAAAATCCAAAAAATGGAGAGATTATTTTCATCTAAGAATTTTTGAAATTTATCTTTTCTTATTAACAATGAACTATTTCCTTGCTCATTTACTGATGGATCAAAAGCGACTAATTCATTGTTCGTATCGAAGAAATGTCCCTCAACTCCATTCCAATTTAAATTCATTTTATCTGCAATAAATTTAACTGGTAGTGTTATACAAAATCCATCTTCTCTTCCAATAGAGCAATCATACCCGCCGTTATCATGTGAATAAACCTCTGAAGTCAATAGAATTTCTCTTGGAATTTTGTTGCCCCAATGTCTTGTCCATCCAGAATGATAGTAGTATGAAATATTAAAATATTCATAAACAGGAGACCAATAATGTTCGCCTAAAAAAATATCATAATTTCCACTGCCAGTTTCAGGCATCTCAAAGCGAGAAAATTTTTGCTTTTTCGCCCATTTCATCATCTCATCAAAATCTTCGTTCTTAACTAAATAACTACTCAGGCTATACCAAATTCTCAGCTTTCTTATACCCGATTCACCTTCAAACAGACTTCTTTCGCTCCACTCAAAATAAGATTCCAGATTTAACCAAATAGAATTGTCTGTTGGTTTTTTGACTTCAATCAATGATTCTACTTTTGGTAAGTCATCAGATATTCGCAACCATTTCCCAACATCTTTTTCAGAATTCTCGTAGTCGTATTTTTCAGGAAACCACCAAGAATAATGAGTATCAAGATGAAAAGTTTTTTGTGTTTTCTTTAGCAGAATTGAAGGATCAATATCACGACGAAATTCATCCCAACCACCTTGAAATTTTTCATCTGTTTCGCCCCATCTATCGCCTTTATACTGATAATTGTCGGTTACATAAGCCATGAATTCATAAAATGCAATCCATTGATATTTTTTACCTATTCTCTCCGGCTTATGTGCTGATCTATAATTTCCAGTATTATAGTTTAGCCATCTATCGAATTTTCCAAATAATTCTTTTTCCCATCCCAACTCAAAAACTCTTTGAACAATCCATCTTTTAGCTAGATTGACATCAAAAGAGTCATCTTCTCTATTTATCTCTTCGTTTTTTAAGCGAGGAATCACGATTTCATTAAAAACTTTTTGCTTTTTCTTACCTAGAGTTTTCGCAACTTTTTCTTGGTAGTAAATATCCACGTCTTTTAAAGCCTTTTTTGTAAAGGTTGTTTTGAAAACTTCCAATTGTGTTTTTTTATCTGATTTTTCGATAAACTTTATATTTTTTCTAACCGTTTTATATTGGTCATAAACCTTTCTTTGTCTTTCCGTTAAATTATTTTCAAACTCATCAAAAATGACTCTTTCGGGTAGCGGTTCGGTTAAAAGTCTGTTTCGCCAGTTGTATAGTTTGCTATTGATAATGTATCTGGAAAAGTCTCCATACTCGATAATAGAATCGTAAAGCGTCCTTTGTCCCAAACTTTCCTCAGAGTCATAATCAGGGCGATACTTCTTTTTCAATTTCTCCTCAGATAAAATTTTAGTTGGAAATGTGCTTTTATATGGCGGTCTTATGTTGCTTACGCGAAGTTTTACGTTCAAATTTCTTGATAAAGCAAGTTCGATTACGCCTCTAGCATAATCTCTAATCAATACGTGAGGAATAGGATTTCCGTCTTTGAAAACTCTATCGTAAATGAACTGTGCGAGTTTCTTGATGGCGTTGTTATCCTTACTTCTCATTGAGCATCCGTAAGCAACTGCAAGTAGTCTTTCCAACACATATAAATCATTAACGTTAATAAATTGTTCAATTAATACCTTCAGCACTTCAACTCTGTTTGTAAAAAGTGAAACAAGTGCTTTAGTTGCTGCGTCTCTGACAAATCTGTTGGATGATGTCAAAAACCAAGCTAAAGTTACTCCACACAAACGAATTGACTCATCTTCAATATGACTTTTATCTGAATCCGACCAAGCCCAATTTATAATCCTGTCAATAGCAGAATACTCTTCATTTCTATAGTGTTCGTGCAGGAAAATTGACCACCAAGCATCACGTTCTGCCATTTCGCGTTCCATTAAATTCCGGTGCAAAAAGTCGGCATTCCATTCATGTTGGGGATTTGATGAAATCGTTAGAAGAGCATCAATAAAATTGTAATGATAGTATTCATAGTTAATGATTTGTTCATTTACAAACTGTCTTGATGACTCAAATATCTTACTTGGCTCACGCCACATTAGACTTTGAATGAAAATTTCCTTTGTTACGTCCAAGTCTCTAATTTGAGGAGCAACTTCAAATAATTCTTTGTCCAATAATTCGGGAACTTGTGTAAATAAAGCCTCGACAATCCCTTTGTTTTGATAAATAGAACTTGTATCTGATAGATACTTTCCTATTTTTTCAGATGGTAAGAAAGAGTTTTCAGGATTTTGTTTATTTAGAAATTTCTCTAAAATTCTTTTGGCTATCAGGTTATCTGTTAATTTCTCGTAGGTGAATCTTACAATTTCAAAATCTTGTCTATCGCTTGAAAAATCATATTTTATATCTTCAGAAAAAGCACAACTTTCCGAACTAACATAATAATGGTCGCTTGTTGAACCAAAACATAAAGGTCTAATTCCAAATCTATCTCTCATTATATATAATTTATTTGAACTAGTTAATATTACTAGTGTATAAGCTGCTGGAATTTCATTTATTAACTTTATCAATTTTTTTTCAAAATTATCTTCTTTATAATTAATTATTAAATTTTTTAAATATGTGGTATCGTGATTTTCAATATTTGGAATATTTCCGTTATGAGCAATATAAAAAAGACCAATTTGGTCGTCATATCCTCCAATAGGTTGAATTTCTAATTGTTTAACCGTACCT
>JBGTRS010000299.1:0-6096 GCA_041940665.1 Pyrinomonadaceae bacterium
TGGACGGAACTACACCTCAAACAAAGCGACCTGCAAAAATCTGGCATCCTTTTCAGCCTCGCCTTTTTGCCCGTCGCCAATCTTATCTTTTACGGTGCTTTGCTCGTTCTGATTTTCGGTAAAACTTCGGATTTTCTAAACTTCTGGAGTGTCGGAGCAGTGGAGAGTTTAAATCTTGTCATGAGTATTTTTCAGATTTTGAAGACGGGCTTTTAACGCTGAGACGCAAAGCGGCAAGCAAGCAAAGATGTTTGCTTGCTTTAGATTGTTAATTTAAAATTCCTTTGCGACTTTGCATCTTGGCGGCTTGGCGTTAAAAATCTCTTTCTCAATTCTGAAAATAAATTAACTCTTCTTCAGCAAAAGCGTTTGCCTCAAAACGCCTGATCTCGACCTTTTCAAGATCGTTCAAAACATCCAGTAAACTGCCGATATTATTAGTAAAAAAATCGTATTCCGCTTCAGTTGATGATTTTTTTTTGGTGAGGTTTTGCATCACATCGTCGAAAACCTTTTCCCGTTGCGAAAAATTTACCGCCGTCAGTTCGCTCAGATTTTTTTTATTTTCAAACTCCAAATTTTCCGCAGCATTCTTCAAAATCCGTAGAAGTAAGTCCGCATCGTTGGCAAAAATTATCTGATTATCCTTTAACGCATAAGAAAAATTCCAGTCCAGAAAAGGCGTTGAAATTTCACGCCAGGTTTTGCCTTGCTTTTCGACGGTTTTCCATTCAAATCCGGCGGCTGAATTCGCCGTTGTCAGACGGTTTTTCAAAAGATTGCCGACCGCCTGTTCCAAAACCGTTTTGTCCAAATTAGCCTTGGTTTGCACGGAAAAAATCAAAGCCTTTTGCACTTTCAAAAAGAGCGGATTTTCCAAACCTTGCGGATTGACGAGATAAACCGTCGCCTTCGGATTCGCACGATTTATAACGCTGTGAAATTCCTCCAAAAGTTTCGCTTCGATCGAACTCCGCCAAGTGTTTTGCTCGTTTTCATCCGCAATTTCGGCTTCTTCCTCATCATCAATCTGCGTGTCGAAATCTTCGCCGAGATATGTGTAATTCTCGTCGTAATATTTATAACGCTCTTCAAAATAAAAATCTGTCGGACGTTTCTCCGCAAAATTCGGAATTGCATAACTATCAAGCAAAGTCTTCCGAATCAATTCTTCGGTCGAATCTTTTTTAACCGATTCGATCTTGTAAAAAGGCACATCGGCGGGAATTATCTTCCGCACAGATGCGATATTTTCAGCCGAAATAGTTGCCGGATTTTTTTCAGAATTTTTCAAAAAAATCCGCCGCTCGATGATCTGGTTTTCCCGCAATTCAAAACCGAACATTCCGGCACGGATTTCCTTTAACTCTTCGAAATTGTTCATCAGCCAATAATGCCTAAAATACCAATCGTTGTTGAGTTTTGCTTGATTTACCCAGACATTCGCCAGATGCGTTTCCGTCTTTTCCGCAAGCGTCTTGAATTCAAATTCGTCCGCCAAACTGCCGTCTTTTGACTTGCCTTTTAAAACCGCTAAAGTGCGAAAAAACAAAGCCTCATTCGTCGCCATGATCAAACGCCCTTTGAAATTCATAAACAGCAATTTTTGCTTCTGCCGTCCGCGGTCAACTTCGATTTCCTTTTGGTAAAAAACTTCGCCGTTTTCCAATTCATTTTCCTCAAATCCCGTCTGATTCTGAAAAAAATACGATGCCAAAATTTTCTCCTCAGACATCCGCGAAATAAAAACGAATTCGAGTTTTCCGATGTCGTAGATCGCCAGAGCACTCTTTGTTTCGCCTATGTTTTGCAAGGCTTCCAACTCAAACGGCATTGAAAATGCGTCGTCGAATTCCGACCATCTTTCCAGAATTTTCAACGCCAGATGCCGGTTCTTAAACTCCGCAAAATTAACGCTTTTTTCATGTTTTTTTTTCAGTTCCGATTCATTCCAAAGTTCGAAAAGTTTCGGCAGATCGGCAATCTGAACATAAACCAAAGCACCCTTCGGAAAATCCTTCGCCGGCGAAAACTTTTCCGTTCCGCCAGAAACTTGAGCGTAAACAAAAAGCCCGAAGATCAATAAAAAAAGCGATATTAAAATTTTAAGTTTCATTTTCTACTCCAACATTTTCGAAATCTTTTCGGCTTCTTCTCTTTTCTTTTTCAAATCGGCAATCCTCTCCTTTGCCGATTCGATCTCTTCCGAACTTTCAAGTCTGGCGATCCGCAGGTTTTCAAACTCGATTGCCTTTGAAAAATCGCCGATGTTTTCCGCCGCCTTTGACAAAAGAGTTAAAAGTTCCAAATCGGATATTGCCTGAACATTTTGCGAGCGTTGCCTTATGGTCGGAAAGACGGACTCAAAACCGTTTGAAGAAAAATCGAAACCTTCGGCAAGTTTCAGTGCCGCTAAATGATTTTCGTTTTGAGCATAAATACGAATAATTTGCGAAGACGGCTTTTCATAGAGAAATCCGAAACTTTGCCAAACCCTATCTCTGTCGGAAACCGCCGAAAAATCACGCAGAGCCGCTTGAAAATCGTTGTTTGAAAGAGCGTTTTTTGCCCGCAGATATTTCCAAAAAGGACTTTCATAAGTTCCGGTTATTTGTGAAAAATTCGCTTTGTTTTCAATCAGCCGAAACATTTCCAACTCGCGTTTTTCAAGATGCTTTAACCTTTCCCTTAATTTTTCCCGCAAGGTTTCGTCCGCATGCGTAATTTCCGAAGCGATCAAAGCCGCTTGCCATCGCTGGAGCTGATTCGCATTTCGATCGCCGACAATAAACGCCAGATGCATTATTGCTTCACCTTTTTCATCCGTTTTGGCAGAAAGCCTCGCATATTCGATCCGGCTTTCCGTGTCTTCCGCGTCAAACTCAACCAGCTTCGCCCGGTAATTTTTCGCCTCATTCAACAATCCGAAATCCGCCGAAACTTCCGCCGCACGTTTTAGTGATTCTTCATAATTTAGATTATTTAAGTTCGCTTCCTTCACAAATTTCCCGGCATCTTTCGCAAATGTCTTGATCAGAGGCATTTCGGCAAGTTCTTTTTGTGAGGTCTCACTATTTTCACCCTTGGCAATTTCGCACATCAGAGCCAAAAACTTCTTGCCTGTTTCCGCATCATTTTCCCCGAAAGCGATCCGGGTTGATTCGACAAAAGCGGATGTTTCAAAAGATTCGAGTGCCAGATTCCGTCCGTAAAACGCCCGTTTTAGTTCAGCCATTTCACGTTCGTCTTCAAAAATATTTAGAACGAGATTTAATCTTTCCAAATTCGGCAGATTAAACCCTTTTGATTCTTCGGGAACTTCAATGCCGATAAATTTCCGAGCCTTTTCAAACGCTGTCTTTTTATCATTTTCCAAAACCGAAATTTTTATTTCCGCAACTCTTAACCAATTGGGACGAACGAATCTTTTCGCCAGCGAATGTTCAATTTCCCGTATGAGTTTTTTTGCTTCAGTCAAATTTTTCCGCCTCAAAAGTTCTTCTAAAAACTCCTCTTGCCAACGGAGTTTTTCGCTTTTCGGCTCGGCAATTTCGCGTTCGTTTTCCTGTTCGTAAAGCAGTTCCGCTTTTTCCGTATCGAAAAATTTTTCGGCAAAACTCGAAAATGAATAATCCGATGAATCCAGGCCGTCGCTTGTATGAATCAAGATTTTATAAAAGGACGTGAGATTTTCCGATGCGACCAGATCGTTTTTAATCACACTTTCAGACAATGTCTTCGGGTCGGAAACCGCTAAACAGAGTTCGAGAAAATACTTCATCTTTTCGTCCTCACCGCGAAATGTTTCCGCTAATTTTTGCAAAAATTTCGGCATATCCTCGATTATTTTCGTCCTGTCATTGCCATAATAATCGTAATCTTCCGATCTCGAATCGTTAACGATTAGCGTTTTCAAAATCTCTCTTGCTTTTTCGGCCTGTCCGTTTTCCGTCAAAACGTTTAAGAAATTTTCCGCGTCAACTTGCGTCGGATTTTTCCCGATAATTTTCATCCAAAATTCTTCCGCTTTTTCAGTTTCGCCCGTTTGAAAATAGGCGTTGCCGAGTTGCTCAAAAATTCTCTTGTCATTCGGATTTAACTCAAAGGCAAATTGAAAATAGTCGAGTGCAGTGCGGAAATTCTTCTGCGAGTAATAAAATTTTCCGAGCGATAAATATTCGGCAGAACTTCGTGAGCGGTATTCCGTGCCGGCGGGCAAATAACTTTTGGCAAAATCTTTTTCGTCCGCCAAATAGAGCCATCTTCCGAATGTTTCGGAAAGCTCAAAAAATTCTTTCTGCGTCAAATTTGGCTTTTGCTCAAGCATTTTGCCGATGGGAACGATCTGCAGAACTTCCGCAAAATAACGCTTGTTCTCCTTTTCAAACTCTCTGAAAACAAAACTCGTTTCGGCATTGCGTCTGATTTTCCAAGTCCTTGAAAAATTCGAACTTTCGATAGCCTGATGCGTCAGATCTTTCTCCCCTTTTTCGATCAAAAAGTTTATGAGCTGAATCCGGTGTCGGCGGTTGTTTTCGGCTAGTTCGGCGATTTTTTCTTTTCGGTTTTCATAAAGCAGGGTGAAGTATCTATCGAGATTTTCGTCTTGTTTATCAAGCCTTTCAGGCGTTTTTTGAAAATATCTTGCCAACGCGGCAATTTCTTTTTCGGGCTTATTCAAAAGTTTTGCATATTCGGCGATCAAAAGATCAGTTTGTAAATCGCCCGCTCTTTCCGCTTCGAGAATTTCCAAAATCTTGTAAAAATTGCCGCGTTTTTCATAAAAATCCAAAACCTTATTCAAACTGAAACGATAATTTTCCGCATTTTCAGTTTCACCTGCTTCTAGTTTTTTCGCGTGCAAAATCTTTTCTTCCAGACCTGTAAAACCGCATTCACGAATCAAATTTTCCAAATATGAAAGCGTTCCGTTTTTATTGTTTCCGCTTTTTGCTTCTTTTATTTTCTTCTCAAAGTCCTCAAATAATGCAGCAAGTTCTTCATAGGTGGCGTTTGTCTGAGCGATCTTTCCGATGGCGTTAGGCAAGCTTCCGTCAAGTGTTTTGAGCAAATCTCTCGCTTTTCCGGCATTGGTCGAATCCGGGTTTTCAAGTTCGGCAACGATCTTCTCCCGAAGTTTCCAAAAATCATTAAAAATCTTGTCCAGATTTTCCACTTTCCGAATCTCTTCGACATATCCGTTTATGCCGGAAGATTTCAAATCGGCTTTATATGGATTTTCATTCAACCCGGCAAAGAGTTTGCGGTATTTTTCGATTGAGATTTCTTTCGTTTCATTTATGTTTTGCGAATTTGTAGCATCTTTGTTTTCTTCTTTCGCCAATTTCTTTTGTTCTTTCAGGGGCAGTTTTTTCTTTTCCGTTTCGGCTTCAACAAATCTTCCGAGTTTTTTCAGAATTTCGATTTTTTGCTTGGCATACACTATCTGACCATTTGTAAGTTCGAGCAATTCGTTGACTGTTTCGAGTGCTTTTTCAAAATTTTTCAAATTCAGATAACTTTCAAGAAGTGATTCGCGGAGTTCGGGAAGTTCGGGCTGATTGTGGATAGCGATCTTATAATTTTCGACAGCTTTCTGAAAATCGCCGTCGGCTTCGTAGATTTTTGCCAGAATCATAAACCAACGGTAATTTTTGAAACTTTCTTCCGCCGTTTTTTGATAATATTCCAGCAATTTTCCGCCGCCGCCGTGGCGTTTTGCAAACCGGATCGCGTCCGTTATGTTTTCGCTTTCGTCGGGTTCAAGATTGATGATTTCGATAAATTGCTCGATGGCCGCGTCCGTATCTTTCAAATTAGTAAATGCTTCGACCAGATTCCTTCGTCGTTCCGTCAATTCATACTTTAATTCACGCGGTTCGAGGTGTTGCGCAGCAGCGCCTGCTCCCCCGGCGCGAAGCGGGCCTCGACCAGGCCGCCGGGCGCCACCCTCCCCCGCTCCACCGGCTGCGCACCGGGCAGCTTTCCGAGCACCACCACCGCGACCTTGCCCGAATTGCGCCCGGTCACCTCGAATGCGCCGGGCTGCCCGCCGCCGAGCTCGAAGGTCTGGCCGGGTTCGATCTGGAGGCCGGA